>NZ_JBHZAG010000126.1:0-20304 GCF_042754125.1 Amycolatopsis sp. NPDC059235 | reverse complement strand
CCTGCGACCTCTGGGTTATGAGCCCAGCGAGCTACCGAGCTGCTCCACCCCGCGTCGTTGTGAAAACAACAATACACCCCCCTCCAAACCCCCCAACACCACCCCCACAAACACCCCCCAACCAGCAAAAACACCCCGCACACCCCACCCCCACCACCCCACCCCCACATCCCCGCACCAGACCCTCCCCCACGAAAGTCCCACCCAAAACAAAAAAACACCACGCCTTCCGCACCCCACCCAACCCAGCCCACCCGCACCGGAATATTCCAACGCCCCAACGATTCCCGACCCTCTACACAAGACAAAAAAGAGGTCTAAACCTGTCAATCCCCCCAAGACAACATGCCCAACCCCATTAAGCGCCCCAAGTTCTTGCTCTCTGGGCGACTTCAGCCCCACAAGACCTGTTTGTGTGGTCGGCTCGGTGCTCGGTGGGCGGTGGGGTGTCGGTTGGCGTTCGGGGGCTGCGGGGCGGCTCGGCGGGGGGCGTGGTCATGGGGGCGGGGATTCGTTTGGGTACTGGGAGGAAGCCCCATCCCCCAACCCGCCCCACGAGCCAAGCTCGCTCCGCGAGCAACGGCCACCCCAACGAGCCAAAAACAAAGGCGAGACACCCCCGCAACGCGCCCCAACCGGGGGTCCAGGGGGCTTGCCCCCTGGCGGGGGTCTGGGGGTTCGACCCCCAGAGGCAACAACGAAAGAGGCCCGTCTTCGCGCTTTTTGCGAAGACGGGCCTCTCACCTCTGTAGCGGGGACAGGATTTGAACCTGCGACCTCTGGGTTATGAGCCCAGCGAGCTACCGAGCTGCTCCACCCCGCGTCGTAGGACCTACCTTACGCCCTGGTTTCGGGCGGCCGCAAAGCAGGTGCCTATTAGGTAACCGAGGTCACCCGCCGGGTTGGGACGGCGGCCCGCTGGAGGCGGGCGGGGTGGTGGGTTTGGCGGAGTTGTATTCCTTGGTGGCCGCGTCGAGGGCCGCGAGGGCCGCGCCTTGGTCGGTGAAGTTGCCGGATTGCTGTGCCGCTTTGAGTTTGGCGAGCGCGGCTTGGATGTCGGCGACCGCTTTGTCCATGGCCGGGTTGCTGCCGCCGGTGCTGGGCGGCGGGGTGGCGGTGCTGGATGTCGGCGGGGTCGTCGTGGTGCCGGGGTCGCTTTCCTTGGGCGTGGTGGCCGCCGCGCCGGTGCCCTTGCCGAAGACTTGGTCGAGCGCTTCGTTGAGGGTGGACGCGAAGCCGATCTTGGCTCCGTAGGAGACGAGCACGCGGGCCAGCTGCGGGTAGCTGAGCTGGTTGCGCTGGCGGATGTAGACGGGTTCGACGTAGAGGAATCCGTCGGCGACCGGCAGTGTGATCAGGTTGCCGTAAATGGGAATGACGTTGGGGTTGTTCAGCAATGTCCGGTCTTGGGCGACGCGGGGGTCGCTCTGGAACCGGTTTTGCACCTGGACGGGTCCGTCGACCTGGTTGGCTCCGCTGGCCGGCGGTAGTCGGAGGACGCGGATGGTGCCGTAGTCCTGCGGATCGGACGAGATGGACATCCAGGCCGACAGGTATTGCCGTTGCAGACCGGTGAGCGCGCTGGTCAGCTGGAAGGTCGGCCTGCCTTCGCCCGCCGCGTTGGCGAGGACGTAATAACCGGGCTGGTTGGCGACATTCGCGCCGGCGGTGGTGGAACTGCCGTCCTCGGTCGGGTCCTGCGGGACGCTCCAGAACGCCTGCTGCGCGTAGAACTCCTGCGGGCTGTCGACGTGGTAGCGGGCGAGCAGTTCGCGCTGGATCTTGAACAGGTCCTCGGGGTAGCGGAAGTGCGAGCGCAGTTCGGGCGAAATCTCCGAGCTTGGCTTCACGACGCCGGGGAAGACGTTCTCCCACGCCTTGAGGACGGGTTCGTTGTCGTCGATCGAGTACAGGTTGACGGTGCCGTCGAACGCGTCGACGGTCGCCTTCACCGAGTTGCGGATGTAGTTGATCGAGTTGTTCGCCTGTTTGGTGACGCCGTTGAGCGAGTCGTTGGTCGCCTCGCCGAGCTGCGTCTGCTGGGCGTACGGGTAGTTGTCGAGCGTGGTGTAGCCGTCGACGATCCACTGGATGCGGCCGTTGACCACCGCGGGGTACGGGTCGCCGTCGAGGGTGAGCCACGGGGCGACCTTGGCGACGCGGTCGCGCGGCTCGCGGTTGTACATGATCTTCGAACCGTCACCGATGGCGTCGGAGAAGAGGATCTTCGGTTCGCGGTACTCGGCGGCGAACATCAACCGGTTGAACCAGTTGTCGAGCGAGACGCCGCCCTTGCCCTGGTAGAGGTAGTCGCGCTTGGCATCGGTGTCGTACTCGCCGGGGGCCTTGCCCGGAGTGCCGCCGACGATCGCGTAGTCGGACTGGTTGGTGAGCTCGCCGTAGTAGATCCGCGGCTGGTCGACCTTGATGCCCGGCTGGCCGTTGACCGAGCCCGCGCCGGTCGGGTTCGTGGTGTCGCTCGTGGTGGCGATCGGGTAGCCGCCGTCGGAGTTCGAATCCTTCACCGCACGGTCGATCGTGTTCGCGGGCGCGGCCACGAATCCGTTGCCGTGCGTGTAGACCATGTGCTTGTTGATCCAGTTGGTCTGGTTGCCGCTCAGCCCGTCGGTCTTCATTTCCTTGGCGGCCACGATGTAGTCCTGCGTGGTGCCGCCGATGGTGTAGCGGTCGATGTCCAGCTTGGACGGGAAGCCGTAGAAGTTCTCGCGGCCGACGCGCTGGGTGAAGGTGTCGCTGAGGATGTTCGGGTCGAGCAGCCGGATGTTGGACACCGTGCCGGTGTCGCCCTTCACCGCGTCCGCGGTGGTTTCGGTCTTGCCCGGGTACTGCTCGTACTTCACGTTGGTGAGGCCGTACGCCGCGCGCGTCGCGTCCATGTTGCGCTGGATCGACGGCGCTTCCTTCTCGTTGGCGTTCGGCTTGACCGAGAACTGGTCGAGGATCGCCGGCCAGGCGACGCCGACCAGCACGCCGGAGAGGATCAGCAGGACCAGCGAAATCGCCGGCAGCTGCAGATTCCGCAGGAACGCGCCCGCGAAGAACGCGATCGCGCAGATCACCGAAATGCACAGCAGGATCAGCTTCGCCGGGAGCACCGCGTTGAGGTCGGTGTAGGTGGCTCCGTTGAACAGCGGCATGTTCCGGTCGGACAGCAGCAGGTTGTACCGGTCGAAGAAGTACTCGACGGCCTTCAGCAGCACGAAAAGCCCGACGGTGATGGCGAGCTGCGCGCGCGTCGGGCCGGCCAGCTGGCCGCCGCGGCCGGCGAGCCGGATGCCGCCGAAGATGTAGTGCGCGATCAGCGCGCCGAAGAACGAGACGACGACGGTGACGAAGAGCCAGCCGAGCAGCCAGTTCACGAACGGCAGGGTGAAGGCGTAGAAACCGAGGTCGATGCCGAACTCGGGATCCTTCTGGCCGAACGAGGTGCCGTTGAGGAACAGCTGGATCGTCTGCCAGTCCCCGGTCGCCGACGCGCCGGAGATGACGCCGGTGAGCACCGGGATGCCGATGCCGAACAGCCGGATCCGGCTGACGATCACCGAGCGGTAGCGCGAGAGCGGATCGTCGCGGCCGGACACCGGCACGAACACCGGCCTGGTCCGGTAGGCGATCAGCAGGCTGACCGCCAGCGCCCCGCCGACCAGCAGCCCTACCGCGAGGAAGAGCACGATGCGGGTGACCAGCTGCGTGGTGAACACCGAACGCGCCTGCAGTTCGCCGAACCACAGCCAGTCCACGTAGGTGTCGAGCAACCGGACGCCGGCCAGCAGGGCCAGCACGATCACCGCGGCGATGATGAGAAGGATCCGGCTGCGCCGGGACAGCTTCAGGCTCACCGGGGGCCGAGTCGCCACGGCAATGCTCCTGTCTTCGTGAACACGTTCGCCGGGGACAGCTGTGTCCCCGTGACCTCTAACTCTACGGACGGTGCCGCGAGTTCCCGGGACCACCCAAACCGGGCACGCGCGGCGCGTCGCGAGGACGCCTGACACGATGGTCGCCATGCCACCGAGTGAGCCGTCTGCCGCCCACCCTGTCGCCGGGCTGGCCCGGGAAGTCGAAGAGTTCGTCGCCGCCGCGGGCTGGAACCAGCCGCCGCAGTTGTTCGCGCTGGTGCCGACCGCCGCGCTGCTGGACGAACAGCCTGAGCTGGCCGGTCAGCTCGACCGCGCGAACCCGCTGACGCCGGTGGCCCAGGAGGCGTTGCCGGACGGCGATCTCGCCGAATCGCTCGGCCGGATCGCGTGGCCGGACATCGTGGTCGGATGCGCGCTGGCGCAGGAAATCATCGTGCTGCCCCCGGACGTGGAGGCGGAGCTCGAAGGAATCGCCGAGGCGGACGCCGAAAGCCTTCGCCGCGCCGCCGCGGACCACCCGCGCCGCACCGAGGCCCGTCTCGTCGCCGCTGTCCTCCGCGAAGGCGACGCGGCCTGCGTGATGCGGCTGCGCGGCGTGCAGCCGGGCGACGAGGACGAGAACGCGGTCGACGAACTGGTGGAAAGCCCGGATCTCGCGCCGAATCTGGTCGACGCGCTGAAGACGACCCTGCAGCCCTGATCAGCCGGGGACGGCCACCTTTCGCTCCGGCGGCTGGTGGCCGTACCGGGCGATGTCGACCGCGTGCGGGTCGGCGAAGTGGTCCGACCAGGATCGATCGACGTGGTGCGGCCGGGCTCCTTGGAGGCCGAGGTAGGCCGACACCAGGCTCGGGCCCGCCCGCCGCAGTCCGGCGGGCGGCTCGGGCAGCCGATGGACCTCGCGCAACTGCCTGCCCATCAGGAGCAACAGACTCGGCGCGGCGAGGCGACGCGCGGGCCGGGGGAACCAGCGTCGCCAGTCGAGGAACAGCTGGTCCACGAGTTTCCGGCCGCCGTCGGTGAAGCCGAGCCGCTGCTCGTAGCCGTGGATCCAGTCCAGGAATTCTCTTCGGCTGGGCGGGATTTCGAGGCCCATGTGCTCGCCGACGCCGCGCCAGAAGCAGTAGTGCGCCTGGTCCTCGGCCTCGGTGAACACCGACAGCCCCAACTCGCCGAGGATCCGGGCCGGCTCGAAGATCAGCGACCCGAGGGTGAACAGCTTGTCCTCGCCGGTGATGCCGAACCGGGCGTGGATCTCTTCCATCCGGTCGATCACCCGGCGACCGGCTTCGCTGCTGTGCCCGTGCCGGATCATCTCGCCGAAGAAGACGAGAGTGTGGTCGTTGCGCCGCCGGACGTTCCGCATCATGTCGCCGGAGCCGGTCCGGTAGACGATCCGCGCGATCGACGGCGAGGCGACCTGGCGGGCGAACGCGACGGTGTAGGCGCCGTGGACGAACATCGCGTCGCCGTATCGGACGCCGAGGCTGAGGTGGGTGATGGCCTCGTTGTCTCGCACCGGGTCGAGGGCCGCGATGGCGGCGGCGAGGCTGCGCCCGCCCGCGAGTCCGTTCATGGGCACCTCCGGACCAAGTAAGAACGCCAGCGTTCCTGATCCTGCCGACTATCAACTAGGAACGTGCGTGTGTCAAGATGGCCCGGTGCCCGAAGTAGTCCGCCCCTACCGCGGTGTCAGCGCCGACGAGCGCCGTAGGCAACGCCGAAACCAGCTCCTGGAAGCGGGTCTCGACGTGGTCGGCGAGGTCGGCGTCGCCGATACGACAGTTGATCTCGTCTGCAAGCGTGCGGGCCTGTCGAAGCGCTACTTCTACGAGAGTTTCGCGGACCGGGAAGCGCTCTTGACAGCGGTGCTCACCGGGGTTTTCGACGCCGTCCGGTCCTCGTTAGAGACAGCACTGACGGACGCTCCCTCACCCGCCGAGGAACGGATGACGCTGCTGGTCACCGCCACTGTGGAGGCCATCGCCACCGACCCCCGGGTGAGCCGGTTATGGGTGGAAGCGAATCACCATCCGGCCTTGGAACAACACCGGAGCGAGGCTTACGCCGAGTTCGCCGACCTGCTCGTCAGCATCCTGCTCCCCGGCCGCGAGGACGATCCGGACGCCCGGTCGGCCTTCGTTCTGGTGGTCGCGGGGACCACCGAAGTGCTGCGCCGATGGCTCGCGGACGGATCCCCGGGCAGCACGGCGGGCATCGTCGACGTCCTGCGCAGAGTCGGCCTGGCCGTCACCGGCGAGTTCGGCTGACAGTCAGCAGTGCGCGGTCGGGCGGCCGGCCTTCAGGTTGTCGAGCTGCTTGAGCGCGTCGTCCAGCGTCGACACCTTGATGAGGTTGAGCCCTTCCGGCGCGGCGGATTTCGCCTCGGCGCAGTTGTGCTCGGGGACGAGGAAGTCGGTCGCACCCGCTTCCTTCGCGCCGACGACCTTGAACGAGATCCCGCCGATCGGCCCGACCTGGCCGGTCTCGCTGATCTCGCCGGTGCCCGCGATGTGCCTGCCGCCCGCGAGATCGCTGCCCGGCTTCCCGGGCGGGGTGAGCCGGTCGATGATCGCGAGGGTGAACATGAGCCCGGCCGACGGGCCGCCGACGTCCTGCAGAGAGATGTCGACGGAGAACGGCGCGACCGCGCGGTCGACGGCGGTCAGCCCGAGGAAGCCCTGGGTGCGGTCCTCGCGCTGGGCGAGCGTGACCGGCACGGTGCGTTCCGGCTGGCCGAGGTGCTGGAAGGTGACCTGGACGGAGTCGCCCGGCTTGGTGTTGGCGATCGAGGCGGCGACCTCGGCGGCCTCGCGGACCTGCTTGCCGTTGACCGCGATGAGTTTGTCGCCGGGGGCGAGGATGTGGTCGGCCGGACTGCCGGACACGATCTGCTTCGCGACGACCTGCACCGGGTAGCCGAGGTGGCGCAGCGCGGCGACCTGCGCGTTGCTCTGCGAGTTCTGCAGCTGCTGGATGTTCTCCTGCTTGACCTGCTCGTTGGTCTCGCCGGGCTTGTAGTACTCCTCGCGCGGCGCGAGCGCGTAACGGCCGCTGGCCCAGAGGCCGAGCGCGGTGAAGAGGTTGATGCCGTCGTTGAGCGAGACGGTGGTCATCCGCAGTTCGCCGCTGGTGCCGTAGGTCTGCTGTCCCTTGACCTGGATCACCGGGTTGCCCGCGGCGTCGCGGCCGAGGGTGTCGTAGGTGGGTCCGGGGCTGATCGCGACATACGGCACCTGGACCAGGAACCCGGCCACGACGAACACCAGGAACAGCACGCCGCTGACCAGCATCGTCCATCCGCGGCGGGTCATCCGCCGGTCGCTGCGGGCAGGCGCGCGCGACGGCTCGGCGCGGCGGGACTGGTTCGCGGTGTCCTCGTCCGGTTTTGTCACGAGCGACAGCGTACGGTGACTGTGTTCGCTTCCCGGTGAAGGCCACGGTTGACGCGCTGAGCCGGGTCGTACCCGCGTACGGTGGAGCTATGAGCAATCCCCCGTTCGGCTTCGGACCGCCCGATCCCGACAAGCGAGGCGACAACGACCCCTCGAACCCGGGCCAGCCCGGCGGAGCCGAGGCGTTCAACCAGCTCGGGCAGATGCTGAGCCAGCTGGGCCAGATGCTGAGCCAGGCGGGCTCGTCGAGCGGGCCGGTCAACTACGACCTGGCGAAGCAGATCGCACTCCAGAACCTGAGCGGACGGGACGACGCCAAGATCGGCTTCACGTCTGAGGGCGGCGACTCCGCCACCGCCGTGCGCGACGCCGCACACCTGGCGGAGCTGTGGCTCGACGCGGCGACGATCCTCCCCGCGGGCGCGACGTCGACGGTGTCGTGGTCCGCGCGCACCTGGGTCGAGAAGACGCTGCCGACCTGGCAGCGGCTGTGCGACCCAGTGGCGCAGCAAGTGTCCGGCGCGTGGATGCAGGCGCTGCCCGAGGAGGCCAAGCAGGCGGCGGGTCCGCTGCTGTCGATGATGGGCCAGATGGGCGGCATGGCGTTCGGCTCCCAGCTCGGCAACGCGCTGGCGCAGCTCGCGCAGGAAGTGCTCACGTCGACCGAGGTCGGCCTGCCGCTCGGCGAGGCCTCGACGTCGGCGCTGCTGCCGGCGAACATCGAGAAGTTCACTGAGGGCCTGGAGCTGCCGGCGAGCGAGGTGCTGGTCTTCCTGGCCGCACGCGAGGCCGCGCACCAGCGCCTGTTCGCACACGTGCCGTGGCTGCGGCAGCGCTTGCTGGCGACGGTCGAGGAGTTCGCCCGCGGGATCACCGTCGACACCTCCGCGCTGGAGTCCCTGGCCGGAAGCATCGACCCGGCGAACCCGGCGAGCATCGAGGAAGCGATGTCGTCCGGTCTGCTGGAGCCGCAGACCACCCCCGAGCAGCAGGCCGCCCTGAAGCGCCTGGAAACCCTGCTGGCGCTGGTGGAAGGCTGGGTAGACGTGGTGGTGGCGGAGGCCATCGGCGACCGTCTCCCCGGAGCCGAAGCCCTGCGCGAAACGCTGCGCCGCCGCCGCGCGACCGGCGGCCCGGCCGAGCAGACCTTCGCGACCCTGGTGGGCCTCGAACTCCGCCCGCGCCGGATGCGCGCCGCGTCGTCCCTGTGGAAGCTAGTGGAAGACCGCCACGGCATGGAAAAGCGCGATGGTCTCTGGTCCCACCCCGACCTGATGCCGACCGCCGAAGACCTGGACGAGCCCCTGGACTTCGCCGACCGCATGGCCGAACCGGCGGCTCTCGCGTCGGACCTGGACCCGATCGCGGAGCTGGAGCGCACGGAGAAGGCCGAGCGCGAGGCCCGCACGGCCGCCGAGGGCGGCGACGAGACTGGCGGGACCAAGGACTCCGACGCTGCCTCCGCCGACAAGGGCGACGAGACTCCGAAGGACGAGGGGAACTCGCCTTCCTGAGGCTGCCCAGCGATCTGCCTAGGCTGCCGTTCGACCCACCGCGCGGACCGTCTCACCTGGTTGAGACGGTCCGTGCGGCGTTTGTACCGCCTGCGCTCCGCTCCGCAACGCTCGAAACTGCTCCGTCTCGTTTCCTCCCACCGGCAATCCGCGGTGGCTTTTCGCTGCCCTCCCAGTAGCTGGCCTGGCCGCCGAACTGTCGGGCTGCTCGACGGGTCGCCCGCTCTCTCGGAAACCCCGGCGACGTCTGGTCCTCGCGGCCGCAACAGCCGCGCGCCTAGTCCTCGCGAAGATCCTCGCTCCGCAGCCGCAGGCCACGCACTCCGCACTCCGTCCAGCTGGCCGCACCCGGCCACTCACCTGCTCTCCCCCGCGTCTCGCACAGCCGTCTGGTCCTCACTCCCGCAAAAGCCGCGCGCCTAGACCTCGCGAAGCTCCTCGCCCCGCGACCACAGGCCACACACTCCGCACTCCGCCCGGCTAGCCGCACCCGGCCACCCACCTGCTCTCCCCCGCACCTCGCGCAGCCACAGCCGCACCCAGCCGCCCGAGCCCGAACCCGAACCCCAGCCCGTCAGTCCTCCTCCGAAATCCCCCACCCAGCCGCCGCCGAAAGACCCTCCAGGTACCCGATCGCCCGTTCCGTCTTCGGATACCGGTTGACCAGCGTCCAGAACGCCGCGTCGTGCCCCGGCTCCTTCAGGTGCGCCAACTCGTGGATCAGCACGTAATCCAGCACCCACTGCGGCACCCGCTGAAGCCGGTCGCTGACCCGGATGGTCGCGTCCACCGGCGTGCACGACGCCCACCTGGTCCGCATCGGCGGCACCCACCGCACGCTGGCCGGCAGCGCTTTCCCGTCCAGGTACTTCGCCCCGAGCAGGGCACAGCGCGCCAGCAGCGCCGCGTCCGACGCCTTGGGCGGCGCCGCCTTCCGTCCTCCCGAGCGCAGCAGCCTGCGCTCCATCTCCGCGACCCAGTGTTTCTCTTCCTCGCGGGTCATCCGTGCCGGGATGAGGACCACCAGGGTGTCCTCGTTCCAGTACGCGGTGACCGTCCGGTGCCTGCGCTGGCTGCGCCGCACCTCGACCTTGTGTTGAGAAGTGTCCGACGGGGCTTTCTCGCCCCTGCCTCTCAGTGAGGGCATCCGTGCTTCGACCACTCGACAACGGTAAGGCTCAGCACCGACAACTTGGAGCGCCGAAAGGTCACAGCCCTGAGTTGTCCACAAGTAGATTTCCCTGTGGACAACTCGGCTTCTCACCCGCGAGTGGAGCTCCGGAGCTGCCAAGCTGGCCGCATGACCCTGTCCAGTGTTCCGCCGCCGGATGTGCTCCTCCCGGCGTATCCGACGTTGCTTCCGGGCATCCACGTGCTCGAACGCGACGGCAACGAGATCCAGTTCGGCCTCGACCCCCGCCACGGCATCGTCGCCAACGGCCTGCCCGCTCCGATCGTCGACAGCGTCCGCAGGCTCGACGGCCGGCGCGGGCTCGAGGACGTCCTGCTCGCTGTAGGCGAACACCGGGAGCAGTTCCAGCTGCTGCTGAAACAGCTGTCCGCGCTCGGTTTGGTCACGGAAGCGGCGAAGAAGAGCGCGAAACGGGTCGAGACGGGGTTGTGGTCGCTGCGAGCGCGGCACTACCAGCCGGCGCTTATGGACCGTCGCTGGCAAAGCCTGATCGCGGTCCATGGCAGCGGACGGATCGCCGTGGCAGTCGCCGCGCTGCTCGCGGCGTCCGGAGTCGGGCACCTCGACATCCGGGCGTCCGGCACGGTCACCGAAGCCGACCTCGGCTCCGGGTTCACGCCTGCTGAACTGGGCCAACCGAGGCAACGCGCGATCCGGACCGTCGTCGCCCGGGTCGCGCCGGACGTCACCACCGCCCGAAACCAGCGGCGACTCCCCGACCTCGTGCTGCTCACCGACACGCTCGTCCCGCCGCCGGAAGAAGTGGCCGAACTGGTCGACTCGGCCACCTCCCACCTGCCGGTCCGGGTGTGCGAGGGCACGGGCATCGTCGGGCCGCTCGTCGTGCCTGGTCGCAGCGCCTGCCTCCGCTGCTGTGACCTGCATCGGACCGACGCTGATCTGTCGTGGCCAAGGATCGCGACGCAGCTGGTAGGCCGGATTCCACGAGCGGATCTGGGTGCCGTGCACGCCTGCGCCTCGCTCGCTGTCGCGCAGGCGATGCGTCTGCTTTCGCCGAGCGAAACCCCGCCGCCGGCCTGGAACGCCACGCTGGAGATCGACAACTTCGACGGAAAGTTGCACCGCAAGGACTGGGAGCCACACCCGGACTGCGGCTGTGGTGCGCCCGTCCCCTTCGAGGAAGGTCCCTTGCCTGCCGAAGAGGCGCCTGAGGAGGTGCTGCAAGAGACGTAGGACACACCTGGGTGCGGTCAGCAGGCTGCGGGCGTCGCGCTCGTCAAGGCAGAATCGCAGGGTGACCGACTTTCGCGACCGAACCGGAGACCGCGATTCCGCCATGCCGCGTCGCGGCGCTGCCCGTACCGCGAAGCTGGCGAGCCTTCCGCTCGGCATCGCCGGACGAGCGGTGGGCGGCTGGGGCAAGCGGCTGGCCGGGCAGAGCGCTGAGCAGGTGAGCGCGACGCTCTCGGCCAAGGCCGCTGAGCAGCTGTTCGAGGTGCTGGGCACGCTCAAGGGCGGCGCGATGAAGTTCGGGCAGGCGCTGAGCGTCTTCGAGGCCGCGGTGCCGGACGACATGGCGCAGCCGTATCGGGAAGCGCTCACGAAGCTGCAGTCGGCCGCGCCGCCGATGCCTGCGCGGCAGACCCACCGCGTGCTCGCCGAGCAACTGGGCCGCTCGTGGGTTGGACGGTTCTCGCACTTCGACGACGAACCGGCCGCCGCGGCGAGCATCGGCCAGGTGCACCGCGCGACCTGGCACGACGGTCGCGAGGTGGCGGTCAAGGTCCAGTACCCCGGTGCCGACGAGGCGCTGCGCAGCGACCTGCGCCAGTTGCAGCGCTTCAGCAGGCTGTTCCAGGCTTTCGTCCCGGGCACCGACGTGAAACCGCTGCTCACGGAGCTGGCCGAGCGGATGGACGAGGAGCTGGACTACCTCGCCGAAGCCGACAACCAGCGCGCGTTCGCGAAGGCATTCGAGGGCGACCCCGAGTTCCTGATCCCGCGCGTCGTGGCGAGCGCGCCGAAGGTGGTGGTCAGCGAGTGGGCCACCGGAACCCCGCTGGCCAAGATCATCTCGGACGGCGATCCGGCCACCCGTGACCTCGCCGGACGGCTGCTCGCGGAGTTCCACTACTCGTCGCCCGCGCGGGCGCATCTGCTGCACTCCGACCCGCACCCCGGCAACTTCATGCTCACCGGCGACGGCAGGCTGTGCGTGATCGACTTCGGCGGCGTCGCGAAGCTGCCGCACGGAATTCCGCGGCACCTCGGCGAAATCACGCGACTCGCCCTGGACGGCCATTCCGACGAGCTGATGCGGCTGCTGCGCGAAAACGGTTTCGTGCGGGCGGATTCGTCGCTGGAAGCCGACGAGGTGCTCGCCTATCTCGCACCGTTCACCGAGCCGCTGGCCGAGCCGACGTTCCACTTCACGCGCCGCTGGATGCAGCGGCAGGCGGGGCGCGTCGGCGACTCCCGAGGCAACGACTTCCACGTCGGCCGTTCGCTGAACCTGCCGCCGGAATACCTGATGATCCACCGGGTCACGGCAGGATCGACGGGCATCCTCTGCCAACTCGACGCCGAGATCCCCGCCCGCGGCATCGTGGAACGGTGGCAGCCTGGGTTCGCCGGCTGAGTTATCCACAAGGCGAGGGCGCGACGCCGAGTTGTCCACAGATTGCGCAAGGTGGTTTCGCGGAGTTGATCAAGCCGTCATTCTCGAGGTATGACGACTACAGCAAGCACGGATTCCCTCGCCTTCGGTGACCTGGTCTCGCATGGAGTTCTCCATCGCCGGCATCTGCGCGTCGCGGGAATTTCCGATCGAAGAGCCGCACAACTCTCCGGCCCGGGCGGCCCGTGGCGACAGGTGTATTCCGGCGTGTACCTCGTGCACGACAAACCTCCGAGCCGCGAAGAACTCCTGCACGCAGCCGTTGCCCGATACGGTCCCGGAACCGTCATCACCGGCACAGATGCGTTGTGCGCACACGGAATCAGCCATCCCCGGACCCCGGAAATCCATCTGCTGGTGCCGCACAACCGAAGGCCGGCCAACGAACCGAGCGTCATCACGTACCGCACCGCCCGGATGCCCAAGGCAATCCTGATCGACGGCCTGCCCTACGCAAGCGCCGCCCGCGCCGCTCTCGACCTGGCCAGACGGGAAAACGATCCGGACGAAATCGCAAGGCTGGTCTCGCTGCCGCTGTACTGGGGTCTGGCGGACCGCGCCGAACTGACGCGCGAACTGGACAACGGAAACCAGCGCGGTTCAGCAGCCGTACGCACAGTCCTGCGCAGCCTCGACGACCAAGAAACCTTCGCGCACGGACAAGCACTCCGTGTCCTCCAACGAACCCCGCTGCCCACCCCGCAATGGAACGTCGCAGTCTGCGACCGCCGCGGCCGCCGGCTCGGTACCGCGGATGCCTGGTGGGACGAAATCGGCCTCGCCTGGCGCTACCGCACCGCAGCAGGCCCCGACGACTTCAGCCACCTAGCCCTAGCCGCAACCGGCACCGTGCTGTTTCGGTGCACCCCACGCCAACTCCGGGAATCACCAGCGGAGATGAGCACTGAGCTTCTCAATGCCTACCGCCACGCAGCACGCACGCCTCGGCCGAAGGTGCGTGCGATCTACAAGACGGGAAATGCCGCATGAGCCCAACTTGACCGCACGGGCGGGACGACCGGGGGCCGGGCCAGCACTGTGACAGGCGCTCGGCGGGCAGCCGTGCAGCAGGCAACGCCGCGGACGTGATTATGCAGGGGATCTAGCCGTCAGTGCTCGGTGAGCGACTCGTCTCGACGCATCTAACCTGGTTGCGCGCGAGGCTGATCGCCAGGAACTCAACTCGCAGGGCACCGGCATGCACGCGATCCAGTCTCCGGCATTCGTCAGACAGCCTGCCAACGACGTAGCAAAACTGGCAGCGGCAAACACGGTGCCGGTATTCGCTAAACGGATCGCCGTTGACGCTCCGGATCTTGCGGCGGCCAACCCCGACACCAGCACACGCCGCTAGGCCACCATTGGCACGCCGGATCTGGCTGTGGCCGACCGCGGGTACCGGTACTCGTCAACAGACCACCGTTGACACCACGAATCCGGCCGTGGCCAACCGCGGCACCCGCACACCCCAACAGGCCACCCTTGGCGCGCCGGATCTGGCGGTGGCCAACCGCAGGTACCGGTACTCGTTAAACGGATCACCGCTGATGCCCCGGATCTAGCTGCACGCAATCCGGTCACCAGTACTCGTCCAGCAAGCCTGCCCTCAGTGCCCGGGCCTGGTCGCACGCACTCCAGCCGCCAAGGCTCGCTGCGCGGCGTCCGACATGGTCTGCACGCGGTCCGGTCGCGAGGGATCGTCAGGCAGCCTGCATCCCGGATCTCGCGCGCTCGGTCACCAGTATTCGTCGGGCAGCTTGCCCTCGATGTCCCGGACGTGGTTGCGCACGCAGTCCGGGCAGAGCCAGCGCTGTTCGCCGTTTTCCTTGGTGCTGACCCAAGCCAGGGTCGCGAGCGGGTCCAGTTCGGCGGCACGTGCTCGGCCGCACCGGGAGCACGTCGGGGCGGGCGCGGTCATGGTCGGCGTCCGTGGTGCACGGTGCGCGCGCCGAGCAGGAAGAGATCTCGGCGTTTGCCGAGGTAGTGGGAGCTGTCCGGATCGAGCAAAGAAGCCAGCGTCGCGCGGTCTTGCTCCGCGAGGTGGTCGGCGCCATGCGTCGCGAGGCGGGAAAGGTGGTGGTGCACATAGTCGGCGAGGCCGTCCGGGCCGGGTGCGGGGTGGTCCACCAGCGCGCTGAACGAGCTGACGTCGGCGAGTCCGGCCCGTTCAAGCGCGACGGTCCAGCCGTAGGGCATTGGCACGGCGCCGTCGATGCCCTCGCGCATTCCGACGAACCATTCAGCCTGCGCGGCCTGCAACCGGTCCTCTAGGCCGGGCCGTCCGACTCCGAGATCCCAAGGGAGGCAAGAAAAAGACAATCCGCCTTCAGCGAGAGCGACCACGCCGCCAGCCCGCGCGACAGCGGCAAGCGTGCCGATCGCGGCCTGCTGGTCCGGAAGATGATGCACCACGCGCGACGCCCATACGAGATCCGCGGCGGGAAGCAGGTCGGGCAAGGCACCGTCGGCGAGATCGGCGACGATCGCCCGAACCTCGACTGTCGGCGCGGCGTCTCCGCCTGGTTCGAGGCCTTCGGCGGCGGCACGGACGGCGCGCTCGGCCTCGTGGAGCAGTTCGGGCGTCGCGTCGACCAGGATTATCGTGCCGCCGTGCTGGGTCGCCAGGGCTTGGGCGAAGTGGGTGCTCATTCCGCCGGCACCGCAGCCCAGGTCGATCACCGTGGGGTTGGCGGGGAGTTTCTCGATGAGGCGGGCTGCGATGGCGGCTTGCGCGGGAGCGTCGAGAGCGTCGGCCGCGCGGAGGAGAACCAGCCGGTCAGCCCAGTCGATGTGGTCGTGCGTATGTCCGGACACGGGCTCATTGAACACCTGTCCGCGGACGAGAACGAGCCTGGACGGTCCCCCGACGGACCTTCCAGGCTCATTCCCGCGAAGTGATCAGCGACGGTGTTGGCCGCGCGGACGTCTGCCCCTCCCCTTGGGCAAAGCGTCTTGCGCGGTCGCCCGCCTCCCCGTTCCCGAAAACCGATGCCGGTTGCTCGCAGCCGAACTGGTCGGGCAAGGCAGATCAGGTCGACAGACGTCCGGCGGCCTGGTTCGCAGCCGGATGATCAGACGAGGCGGCCGGATCAGATCCGCCCTGCCCGAGATGAGCCGGGCAGCGCGAATCGACTCGGAGGCGCGAATCGACTCGGAGGTGGGATCACAGCCCGGGCGGCGACGCTCGCCAGCCAGGATTGGAGGCAATTCTGGTGGCGGGCATCGGCTCCCGGGCAAAGAGGCACCGGCCGGGCCGGGCGGAGGCCAGCTGAAGCCGGACCCCGACCGGCCGCACCAGAGCGGGTCTGCTGAAGCCGGACCCGCCCCAGCCGCACCAGAGCAGGTCTGCTGAAGCCGGACCCGCCCCAGCCGCACCAGAGCAGGTCTACTGATGCCGGACCCCAGCCGGACCAGAGCAGGTCTAGCTGGGTGGTTGGAATCGTTCCGCTCGGCTGGTCGCCCAGCGGGCTACCCGCGACCAGCGGCGCGCGGCTCGCGCTCGGCGCCATGGGCGTTGGGCTTCGTGTTCGGTTATCAGGTCGCGTATTCGCGCTCGGGACAGTTCTTCGTGAAGCAACATCTTCGTGGTCTCCTGAGACTTGTTCTGCTTGGGTTTCGGCTGCACTCGGACCGGTTTTCCGGTGCGGGCCTCGAAATCGCGCGTGGTGATGAGGTCGACGGTCATGCGGCGGCGCTCCGGGCTGCGGCGGCGGGTTCGAGGGCTGCGTTCTTGCGCGGACGGCCACGGGGCCGCTTGCGCGCGATCACCGCACCGCGCTCGAAGATCTCCCCTCCCCAGACACCCCACGGCTCACGCCGGGCGAGTGCTCCCGCGAGGCAGGCCTCGCGGACCGGGCAGCCGGCGCAGAACGCCTTGGCCCGCTCGAGTTCCGCGGGCGATTCGGCGAACCAGAGGTCCGCGTCGCGCGAGCGGCAGGGGAGTTCGGGCTCAGCGACCCCGTCGAGCAGGTCGCCGATGTCGAACCCTTCGGCTAAGGGGCCCTCGGCGAGGGCGATGGCGGCAGACATATCCGTGCTCCTTTGCGATTCGGTGGTGGTGTGGCGGTGGGCGATCGAACTGGACAACTTGTTCCTTCTTGTTGTGCAGCCAAAAAAACACGAAGGCCGCGGATCCGGTTACCGGTTCCGCGGCCTTCGTGAGCCTTGAGTCCTGACGTCAGGTCAGGAACTTCGCTCCCGTATCGACAACGGAACACGGAACTGCTTGATGGTCGGCAGATCGACATCAACCTGCGGGTACGCGGCAACGACGGCAGCGGTCGCGAGAGTGATGCCGGCCGGGGCCCCGTTGCGCTCGATGCGACGCAATCCGTCAACGTGACGACGCGTTCCGTCGATGTGCGCGAACGTGGACACACCGGTGCCCTGGCGCGGGGCGGCGACGGTCATGCAGACAGGCAGACCAGTGCCAGGGATCGTGTGCATCAGATTGCTGATCATTTCACCGGCACCGCCTTTCTCTGTCGGACTGCGCCGCGCGGAGCGGCGGCCGTCATGTTCTTGTTCTTCCCCAGACCGGGCCTTCTTCTCGCCCGGGTGCCTACGCAGGCTATGCGCCCCGGCACAGCCGGGGCAACTTATTTTCCCAAATCTCTGCCGAAGAGACGAAGATCGCCCCCTAGCAGCAGGTTCGCCGCATCGATCACCGCGAAGACGCGGTCAAGATCGCATCGACGAACGGACCACGTCGAGCACTTCCGCGCCGAACCGCTCCAGCTTCGTCGCGCCGATCCCGGAGATCGACACCAGCGCGCCGTCGTCGGTCGGCCGTTGCTCGGCGATCGCCATCAGCGTCGCGTCAGTGAACACGACGAACGCCGGGACCTTCAACTCCCGCGAACGCTCCCCGCGCCACATCTTCAGCTTCTCCAGCAAATCCTCATCCACTGTGGACGGGCACTTTCCGCACCGCCCCAGCTTGACCTCCATGGTCTGCACCAGCGGACCGCCGCACAGCCGGCAGCGCGCGACGTTCGACCCGGGCTTCGACACCTGCTGCGAACGGGCGATGCGCGCCGCCGGGTGGTCCTCCGGGATCAGCCCGTACAGGAACCTCGACCGCCGCCGGTTGCGTCCCCGGCCCTGACCGCGCGAGAGCGACCACGACAGCGACAGGTGCTCCCGGGCCCGCGTGACGCCGACGTAGAACAGCCGTCGTTCCTCTTCGATCGCGGCGTCGTCGCCGTCCGCGTGCAAGATCGGCATGGTGCCCTCGGACAGCCCGACGAGGAACACCGCGTCCCATTCGAGGCCCTTCGCCGCGTGCAGCGACGCGAGCGTGACGCCTTCGACCGTCGGCGGGTGCTGCGCCGCCGCGCGCTGTTCGAGCTCCGCGACGAACCGCGGCAGGTCCGCGTCCTCGACCGACGCCGCCAGCTCCTCGGCCAGCTCCACCAGCGCGAGCAGCGCGTCCCACCGCTCCTTCGCCGCTCCGCCGGACGGCGGCTGCTCGGTGAGCCCGACCCGCGCGAGCACCGAGCGCACCGCGGTGACCAGCTCCAGCGAGGTCGGCTCCATCGACGCCGTGCGCAGCGCTGCCATCGCCTGCCGCACCTCGGTGCGCTGGAAGAACCGCTCGCCGCCGCGGACCAGGTACGGGATCCCGGCTTCGGTGAGCGCCTGCTCGTAGGCCTCCGACTGCGCGTTCACCCGGAACAGCACCGCGATCTCGCTGGCCGGCACGTCCGCGTCGAGCAGTTCGCGGATCCGCCGCGCGACCGCGCCGGCTTCGGCGGCCTCGTCCTCGTACTCGGCGAACTGAGGTTCCGGCCCCTCCGGCCGCTGTCCGATGAGCTTCAGCCGCGACCCGGCCGGGCGTCCGCGCGCGGCACCGATCACGCGGTTCGCCAGCGCGACGACCTGAGGCGTCGACCGGTAGTCGCGTTCGAGGCGCACGACGGTCGCTTCCGGGAACCGCCGCGTGAACTCCAGCAGCGACTTCGGCGAGGCACCGCCGAAGGAGTAGATGGTCTGGTTGGCGTCGCCGACGACGGTGAGGTCGTCGCGGCCGCCAAGCCACGCGTCGAGCAGCCGCTGCTGCAACGGCGTGACGTCCTGGTACTCGTCGACCACGAAGCAGCGGTACCGGTCGCGGAACTCGGCCGCGACCGCGTCGTGCTTCTCCAGCACCGCGGTGGTCTGCAGGAGCAGGTCGTCGAAGTCGAGGACCTGCGCGTTCGTCTTCAGCTCCTCGTACCAGCGGTAGACCTCGGCGACCTGCGCGACCGGCGCGGGGGTGTCGCGCTGCGTCCGCGCGGCGACCGAGGGGTAGTCGTCCGGCGAGACGAGGGACGCCTTGCTCCACTCGATCTCGCTCGCCAGGTCGCGCAGCACCTCGGTCTCGGTGCTCAGCCGGACGCGCTGGGCGGCCTGGGCGACGAGCCGGAACTTGTTGTCGATCAGGTCCCACGGCCGGTCGCCGACGACCCGCGGCCAGAAGTAGCGGAGCTGACGGCGGGCGGCGGCGTGGAACGTCAGCGCCTGCGCCGCGTCGACCCCGAGGCCGCGCAGCCGGGTGCGCATCTCCCCCGCCGCGCGCGTGGTGAAGGTGACGGCCAGTACTTGCCCGGGCGAGACGTGGCCCGATTGCACCAGGTGGGCGATGCGGTGCGTGATCGTCCGGGTCTTGCCGGTGCCCGCTCCGGCGAGGACGCACACGGGACCGCGGGGGGCCGCCGCGGCGGCGCGCTGCTCGGGATCAAGCCCGTCGAGCAGGCCCGCGCGGCTCTGCCGGCTCTGGGGAGACGATGCGATGGCCACCCCGCGATCCTCGCAGAGGGGGCCGACGGATTCCCGGCCGGGCACGCGGCCGTATCCTGGTCATATGGCGGGCAAGCAGGACAAGGAAGCGGCCAAGCAGGCCAAGCGGGAAAAGCGCGCTGCGAGCAAGGCACGGCGCGGCCAGCTGTTCGAGGCGTTCAAGATGCAGCGCCGCGAAGACCCGATGCTCATCCCCTGGATGGTCGGTTCGATCGTGGTGGTCGCCGGTGTGCTGTTCGGCATCGGGTTCATCTTCGATATCCAGTGGACGCTGCTGCCGCTGGGCGTCGTGCTCGGCATCCTGCTCGCCGTGATCATCTTCGGCAGGCGCGTGCAGCGCACGGTCTACGGGAAGGCCGACGGCCAGCCCGGCGCGGCCGCCTGGGCGCTGGAGAACCTGCGCGGGAAGTGGAAGGTCACGCCGACCGTCGCCGCGACGACCCAGCTCGACGCCGTGCACCGCGTGCTCGGCCACCCCGGCGTGATCCTCGTGGCGGAGGGCGCTCCGCACCGGGTGAAGAACCTGCTCGCGCAGGAGAAGAAGCGCGTGTCCCGGCTGGTGGGCGACACCCCGATCTACGACGTCACGATCGGCCACGAGGACAAGCAGGTCCCGCTCAAGAAGCTGCAGTCGCATCTGACGAAGCTGCCGCGCAACCTCAAGCCGGCCCAGGTCGACGCGCTCGAAGCGAAGCTGGCCGCCCTCGGCTCGCGCGGCGCGGCGATGCCGAAGGGGCCGATGCCCGCGGGCGCGAAGATGCGGAACGTGCAGCGCACCATCCGCCGTCGCTGACGCTTGCTTACCGAGAACCCCCGGCCCGCCACGGCCGGGGGTTCTTCGCATTCGAGGGAGCGGGCTTGCGGTCCGTGAAGGGCTCCTTGAGGGAATCTGATTCCCTCAAGG
>NZ_JBHZAG010000125.1:0-20335 GCF_042754125.1 Amycolatopsis sp. NPDC059235 | reverse complement strand
GGGCGGGTTCCCGACTGGGGTAGCGCGCTCAAAGGACAATGGTCCGTGAAGGGCTCCTTGAGGGAATCAGATTCCCTCAAGGAGCCCTTCACGGACTTCTGCGGAAGCGGGAACCCGCCCTTTTCAGCGTCCGGCGACCAGCAGATGGAACGCGCGCGGCCCGTCGCCGAGGCGATCGTGGCGGCGGAGTTCCAGCCCCGCGTCGGCGAGCGCCTTCTCGATCTCTTCCGGCGGGCGCAGCCGGAACCCGTGGCTGGTGAACGGCATCTCGCGCATCATCTCGGGATCTCCGAGGCCGACCACGAACCGGCCGCCGCCGGAGAGCACCCGCGCGACTTCCGCGAAGGCGGGCGCCAGATCGGGAATGAAGTAGACGGTGTTGACGGTCAGTGCCGCGTCGATCGTCCCGTCTTCCAGCGGAAGCTCGGCCATTCCGGCTTGGTGCAGCACCAGCCGTCCGGCGGCGAGGTTCTTCGGGAACGCCCGCCGCGCGCGGGCCAGCGCCGTTTCGGAGATTTCCGCGCCGTGGACGGTGCCGCCCTCGGTGGCCCGCAGCAGCAGGTCGAGACCCAGCCCACCGCCGAAACCGAGGTCCAGCGCGGTTTCGCCGCGCCGGATCTCCAGCGCGTCGACCGCTCCGGTGACCGGGCCGCGGTTGACGTTGTTGAGCAGCCGGACAACAGCCTGTCCGGCCCGGCCCCGCGGATGGCCCAGCTGCTTGGCGAAACCGGCGAGCAGAGTGTCACGTGGTCCCATGCACCCAGTGTGCCGCGATATGGCAACGTGCGGGCGAACGGACTTTTGAGGAGGCCGCGTGCAGGAGAAGACTGGGTCGGAGAAGACCGCTGTGGTCACCGGGGCAGGTTCCGGGCTGGGCCGCCGGATCGCCGAAGCCCTGCTCGGCGCCGGGTATCGGGTCGCGCTCGCCGGGCGTCGCGAGGACGCCCTGCGCGAGACGGCCGGATCGGACGCGAACGCGCTGGTCGTGTCCGCCGACGTCGCCGATCCCGCTTCGGTGGAGGCGCTTTTCTCGACGGTGCGCAGCGAGTGGGGCCGATTGGACCTGCTGGTGAACAACGCCGGAGTGTCGCTCGGCGGAACCATCGCCGATCTGTCCGTCGAGGACTGGCGGCGCACTGTCGACACGAACCTCACCGGCATGTTCCTGTGCGCGCAGCAGGCCGTGCGGTTGATGCGCGACCAGGATCCCCGTGGCGGCCGGATCATCAACAACGGCTCGATCTCCGCGCACGCGCCGCGTCCCGCGAGCATCGCCTACACCGCCACCAAGCACGCGGTCACCGGCCTCACCCGGTCGATTTCGCTCGACGGCCGCGCCTGGAATGTCGCGTGCGGACAGATCGACATCGGCAACGCGGCCACCGAGATGACCGAGCGGATGGCCGCGGGCATCCCGCAGGCCGACGGACGGCTCCTGGCCGAGCCGACCTTCGACGCGGGCCACGTCGCCGACGCGGTGCTCTACATGGCGGGGCTGCCGCTGGACGCCAACGTCCAGTTCCTCACCATCACCGCCACCACGATGCCGTTCATCGGCCGGGGATGACGTGGTCGCGGCGGAGCTCGTCGAACAACCGGTAGAACATCTGCTCAGTGTCCACATAGGAATGGAAACCGGCGCGGCGTGACTTCGACGTGTCCGCGAACATGTCGTAGTCCCACGAGAACACGAAGTCGCCGAAGGCCCACGAAGAGACGTCGGCGTACGAAGCGGTGAGACCGTGCTTCGCCGCCATCTCGGTCCACAGTGGTTCCTTGTCGGCCATCACCGTGGTCAGCGGCAGCTGTAGCGGCGGAGCGACTTCAAGGTCGAAGTACGCGGCTAGCTTCGGCCACAGCTCTCGCCAGCGGAAGAGGTCACCGTTGGCGATGTTGAACGCTTCGTTGCGGCTCGACGTCGCCGCCCACACTGTGCCTTCGGCGAGCAACTGTGCGTCAGTCATCTCCAGCAGGCTGTCGTACGCGCCGGGCTTGCCGGGAAACCGCAGCGGCAGGCCGAGTTCCTTCGAGATCGAGGCGTAGACCGCGATCACGAGCGCGAGGTTCATCGGGTTGCCCAGCGTCGTCCCGCCGACCACGGACGGCCGGATCGCCGACCACGACCAGCCCCCGGCTCCGGCCCGGCGTTCCAGGAACTTTTGCTGGTCCACGTTGAACTCCGGCGGCATGTGCTGTCCGGCGTCGGCCTCGCGGGCGGGAGTCTTGAACGGGCCGAGGTGCGCGCCGTAGACCTTGTAGCCCTGCATCAGGCTGACGTGCTCCAGCGGGCCTTCGTCGAGGCCGTTCACCAGGTTCTCCAGCATCGCCACGTTCGGCGGCACGAGTTCCGCCCACGTGGGCCGGTCTTGGTAGGCCGCGTAGAACAGGTGCGTCGCGCCGACGCCGGCCAGCGCCGCCCGGGTACCCGCCGGGTCGAGCAGGTCGACGGCCAGGCCGCCCGGCCCGCCGCGCCGGGAGAGCCCGAGCACCTCCCAGCCGTCGAGAGTCCGCAGGTGAGAGATGAGTTTCCGGCCGATGATCCCGTTGGCCCCGGCCACGAGGGCCACGCGTGTGCTGCTCATGTCTTCGATCCTGACCGCGCCGAGAAGATAAATCCAAGGCTTACTTCTCACGGCTTCGATAAACTGTGCTTATGACAAGTCTGCGGCAGCTCGAGTACCTGGTCACGGTGGTGGACACCGGTTCGTTCACCCGGGCCGCCGAGCAGCTGCACGTGACGCAGCCCGCGCTTTCGCACCAGATGCGGGCGCTGGAGCACAGCGTCGGCGGGCCGCTGCTGGAACGGCTGCCGCGCGCGGTCCGGCTCACGCCGATGGGCCGCGCGATGCTGCCGCACGCCCGCGCCGCGCTCGCCGACGCCGAACGCGCCCGGTGCGCCGCGCGACAGGCTTCTGGCCAAGTTGCCGGAGAGCTGCTGATCGCGACGGTCTACTCGGTGAGTCTCGGTGTGCTCCCGCCCGCGCTCCGGGTGTGGCGCCGCGAGCGGCCGGACGTCGACGTTCGGCTTTTCGAATACCGCCACGCCGACGAACTGCGCGACGCGATGCTGGCCGGAGAAGCGGACCTCGCGATCGGTCCGCGTCCAGCAGACTGGACAGGGCCGGTGCGGTCGCTGGGTACCGAGGAGTTCGTGGTGGTGCTCCCCGCCGACGGCGCAAGGGAGTCCACTTCGGACGGTACGGTCGAGTTGGCCGATCTTGCCGTCTGCGCCTGGGTGCATTACGCGCCTGGGCACGGCTTAGCGGAGCTTCTCGACACTGCCTGCGCGGAAGCGGGCTTCCGGCCGCGGCCTGCCGTGCGCACGGAGCAGACCGCCGCCGCACCGTTGCTCGCGGCGGCCGGATTGGGGCCCGCGCTGGTTCCGGCGAACGTGCTGCCCGCGGAGTTCAGCGGCCGGGTTTTGCGCCCTGGCAAGCCGATTCGACGCGAGTTGGTCGCTTATGGACGCAGCGAACCGGATCCGTTGACGGCGGCGTTCGGCGAGGTGCTGGCGCGGCACGCCCGGGTTTAGTCACGCAGCCGAGTCAGGTCGATTCCGGCGAACGGTGTCGTCACCGCGTCGTGGATCCGGGCGGACCAGACGGCGTGCCCGTGTCCAGTCCACAGTGGAATCGCTGGGAGGTCGCGAAGGGCTTCGTTCTCCGCGACCCGGAACAGCTGCGCGGATTCTTCCGGTGACGCGGTGGTTTCGGCGGAGTCGAGGTCGGCGGCGAATCCGGCATCGGTGTAACCGGCGGCGTCCGCGAGAGCGTGGAGGATGTCGGACGGGCTCGGCGACACCGCCTTGACCTCCAGCGCGGACGGCCCGGTCGGCTTGCCTCCGGTGGCTTTTCGCTGCGCGGTGACCGAGATTCCCAAGCTCTTCGACAAACCGTCGGCCAATGCCTGCGGCCACGTGCCGTCGAAGCTGTCGTAGTACACCGCGGCGTCGCCGGTGAATCCGGCTTGGTTCAACAGGGATTTGGCGGCTGGACCGTCGAAAGTGCACGGACGGCAGCTCCCGGACCGTTCGCCGGGCGCGACCGCGGGCGGCAGCAATCCTTTGGCCGCGTCCGCTTGGTGCGCGAGCGGTCCGGATTCCAGTGCGCCGCGGTCGGTGCCGAGTGCGAAGGCGTGCCGCACCGTCGGGTCGGCGAATCGTGTTGCTTCAGTGGAAAACACCAGGTAACCGGCGCGGGGGAGCGCCCACATCGCGTGCCGGTCGGCGAAATCGGCGTGCATCGCTTCGTGCCGGTCGCCGGGGACGGACGTGGCGACGTCGAGCTTGCCCTCCTTGACCTCGTCGTACTGCTCCGCCGGATTGCCGACGCGCAGATTGATCTCCTTGGCCCGCCCCGGATCCGCGGCGACCCGGACGAGCTTGCCGCCGGAGCCGGACTGCCAGTCTCCGTCCAGCCGCAGCGGTCCGTTGCCGATCGGATGGCGGGCGAACCCGTTCCAGTCGCGCGATTTCAGGACTGACGCGGGCAGCGGAACCAGGCCGGGCGCGGACAGCCACGCTGGCACCTGATTCGACGGCCGGTCGAGCACGATCCGCAGCTGCGCCGGGTCGACCGCGGTGATTTCCTTGGCCCGCAGCGACTTCGTGAGCACCGGGGTGCTGGCCCAGTGATGAACCGCGATCGCCTTCCAGGTGTCCACATAGGACTGAGCGGTGACCGGCGTGCCGTCGTGGAACTTCCCCGGCCGCAACCGCACCGTCCACGTCACGCGGTCCGCGCTGCTGATCGATTCGGCCGCGCGCGGGGTGGCTTTTCCGCTGGCCGGATCGTAATCGGCGAGCGGAGTCCACAGCGCGCCGGTGACGAGCCGGCCGGACGGATCGGTGACGTCGGCGGGCAACAGGGTGCCGGGTTCGCCGAGGCCGACCGAGACGACGCCGGGCTGGGCGGGTTCGGCCGACGACGAACAGCCGGCGAGACCGGCCGCGACGAGGGCGGCGAGCGTGAGCGGGACCAGCAGACGCGATCGCATGCTGACTTACTACCAGGTGGAAAGCCACTAAAGGCGGTTGTGTCCGGTTAGGGACCGTCTTAAAGTACTTCAGTCACACTGGGGTCTCCGGGAGGTTTCGCGTGCGCCGTTGGTGGTTTCGTTCCGGACTGGCGATGGCGACGGCGGCGGCGACACTGGTCGCCACGGGATTGCCCGCCGCGGCCTGCGAGGACGACAAGCCGGTCACCGAGGCGAAACACTCGCTGGGCGACCCGGGCGCGATCAAGGGCGTGCAGCCGGTCGGCAACGTGCCCGACGCGCAAGGAGCCATTTCGGCGAACTTCCTCAGCTACGGCAAACGCGACGTGATGGTCGTGTCCGGCCAGTTCGGCCTGAAGGTCTACGACCTCACGGACAATCCGGCGAAGCCGCGCGCGATCGGCGAGCTGAGCCTGCCCGGGCTGTGGGAGACCGAGGACACCGAGGTCGACGCGAAGCGCAAGCTCGTGTTCCTCTCCCGCGACCCGCGCGCGTTCAAGGGCAACACGCACACCGGCGAGTCCGGGATCTACGTGGTCGACGTCGCGCATCCGGAGAAGCCGGAAATCCTCAGCTACGTCAAGGTCCCGGCGGGCCACACCACCAGCTGCGTCGACGACTGCCGCTACCTCTGGACCGGCGGCCCGGCGAAGGCCGACAACCAGCCGGCGGACTGGGGCGGCCGGCCGATCTGGGTCACCGACGTGCGCAACCCGCGCAATCCGAAGGTGTACCCGGACCCGATCGAACTCGCCCGCAACGACGGCAAAACCGACTACGTGCACGACGTGCAGGTCGACAAGATGGGCGTCGCGTGGGTGTCCGGCGCGGGCGGCGTGCGCGGCTACTGGACGTCCGGTCTCCACCACGACCCGGTGCAGAACCGCTACCGCTGGGCGACCGCGCTCAAGCCGGTGCCGTACGCGGGCGGCGGGGTGTCGGAAACCGCTGCGCCGTCGAAGTTCATGCACAACAGCTTCCACCCGGTCGGCGCACGCGACGACGGCGCCTGGCGCGGTCATGACTTGGTGTACGCCACCGAGGAAAGCTTCCTCCCCGGCTGCGCGGGCGACGGCGTGCTGACGATTTCCTCGCTGGACGGCTCGTACCAGGGCGAAGGCTGGCGCTCCACGCCGGAGAAGCCGTTCCGGATGCGCAGTATCGGCACCTGGGGCGTCGCCGGGCAGGAAGGCAGCGACCCGGTGTCGGACGACTGCTCGGCGCACTATTTCGACATTCGCGGGCATGTGCTGGTGCAGTCGTTTTACGCGCAGGGGACCCGGTTCCTGGACGTGAGCGACCCGTCGAACCCGACGCAGATCGCGTACTTCCGGCCAGCGGACGCGGCTTCGTGGGCTCCGTACTGGCACGACGGGTACGCGTACGTGGCGGATAACAAGCGTGGGATCGACATTTTGAAGCTCACCGCTTAGCCGGGCAACGAGTTCGCCGAGAGCATTGCTGTGCGTCTGCCCTGAATGCGAAGACATCCAGTGCGGTGCCGCCCAGTACCTCGCCGAGCTCGGGGGATCAGGCGGATGCGGTTCACGCCAGGCTCCCGAAAACCTCGCCGCCAACCGGATAACGCACAGCCAGCCCGTCCAGCAGCGCCTGCAGCCCGATCTCGAAAACATGGTCCAGATCCAGGTCGTACCCCTCGGCGAGATCCCCCACCATCCGCGCCAGCACCGGATACCGCCCTGACCCGGTCAACGCCGCATACCCCCGCGCCTGCGTCTGCATCCACTCATCCTCGGTGATCCCCGTCGCGCCCATCGCGTGCCGCTCGCGTTCCAGATGGATCGCCGTGCCCTGAATATGGTTGTAGAACAACACATTCAGATCGCACAGATCAGCCGCGTTGAGCCCGAACACCGACAACGCGGCCAGCGCGCGTTCGTTGTGCGCGGCCAGATTCGGCAACGGCCACGGCCGGGTAAGCGGCACGAGATGCGCCAGCCAAGGATGTCGCCGGTGCACTGACCACAGCGTCCGCGCCGACAGCTCCAGCTGCGCCCGCCACCCCTCCGGTTCCCGGGCCGGATAACCGACTTCGCCGTAAACGTGGTCCGCCATCAGGAAAACCAGTTCGTCCTTTCCAGACAGATAGCGGTACGGAGCCATCGCCGGAACGCCCAGCCGCGCGGCCAGCCCGCGCATCGACAACGCCGCCACGCCCTCCGCGTCGGCGATCGCGATTGCCGCGCGCACCAACCGATCCCGGGTCAACACTGGCCGCTTTGGGTCGGCTGCGGTGTGCTGGCCAGCGACAATGTGACCTGATCGGGGTTCGGCGCGGATCACGCCTTCGCGACGCAGTACGTCGAGCGCTTTGGCCGCGGTGGCGTTCGCGACGCCATGCGCCGAAGCCAGCTGACGCGTCGAAGGCACCTTCGCGCCCGGCGGCAACTGCGAGATCTCCTCGCGGAGGGCAGCAGCGATGCGGAGGTACGGCGGTTCGGTCGGCATCCGGCGTCCTGTCTGTACTAGGTCAGCAGGGCAACTGTACTAGGTCAGTTTTGGCGGCAGAGTCCAGGTCACGGCAGGTTCATCAGGGTAATGATGCACCGTACTGAGGGGTGAGGACATGCCTGAAGCACTGGTTTGCGGCGCGGGAGTCGCGGGGTGCGCGTCGGCCTACTGGCTGCGTCGCAACGGCTACGACGTGACGGTCGTCGAGCGCGCGAACGGGCTGCGCAGCGGGGGTCAGGCGATTGACATCCGCGGCGTCGCGCTGGAGGTCATCGAGCGGATGGGCCTGGGGGAACAGGTCCGCGCGGCACGGACGCGGATGCGCGGGATGTCGATGCTCGACGCGTCCGGCAACGAGGTGTTCCGGTCGGAAGAGCGCACCTACAGCAGCGGCCGGCTCGACAGCGCGGACATCGAGATCCTCCGCGACGACCTGGTCGAGCTGCTGCACAACGCCGCCGACGTCGAGTACCGCTTCGGCGACGAGATCACCGCGCTCGACGCCGAGTCCGGCCGGGTCGAGTTCGCGAAGGCTGAGCCGCACACGTTCGACCTGATCGTCGGCGCGGACGGCGCGCACTCGGCGGTCCGGCGGCTCGCGTTCGGCCCGGAGGACCGGTACCGCCGCTACCTCGGGCAGTACCTGGCGATCTTCCCGGCAGCCAACACTGTCGGCCTCGAAGACTGGCAGATCTGGTTCCAGGGCGAGGGCGTCGGCGGCGCGGTCTACCCGGTGCCGGGCAACGAGGAGATCCGGGTGACGCTCGGCTTCGGCGAGCCGGAGTACCGCGAGATCCGGGACGTCGCGGAGCAGAAGAAGCTCGTCGCCGAACGCTTGCGCGAGGTCGGCGGCCCGGTGCCGGACCTGGTCAAAGCCATGGCGGACGCCGAGACCTTCTTCTTCGACGCCATGCTCCAGATCCACCTCGACCGCTGGACTACCGGCCGGGTCGCGCTAGTCGGCGACGCCGGGTACTGCGCGTCCGTGCTCTCCGGACAGGGCACGAGCCTCGCCCTGGTCGGCGCGTACCTCCTGGCGGACTCCGGAGAAGACTACGAGACCCGCATGCGCCCGTTCGTCGAGCTGAACCAGGCGCTGGCCACGGAAAACCCGGCGGGGCCCGCGTCCGAGGAATCCGTCGAGCGGGCGAAGAACGCGATCAGCCTGACCCGCTGACCCCGCCATCCGGCGGGAGATTCCCGCCGCCCGGCTGTCCGCTTCCGGCTCCCGGGCGGCGAGGATGAGGTTCAGCAACCGAGCCACTGGAGGCCCCCGCGATGACCGCCTACCCGCCGCTCCCGTTCGACCCCGAGCTCGCCGCCGCGCTCGAGGTGCTCGCGGCCGAGCGGCCGCCGATCAAGACGCTCGAGTCGATCCCGGCGGTGCGCGCGGCGGCGGCGACGCGGCAGATCTCGCTGGACGAGATCACCGCCGACGGTGCCCTCGAAGTGTCCGAAGTGGACGCCGAGGGGCCGCGCGGCCCGATCCCGCTGATCGTCGCGCGGCCGGCCGGGGCGGTCGACGTCCCGGTGCTCTATTGGCTGCACGGCGGCGGGATGATCATCGGCGGTCACAAGGGCGGCGACCTGCACTTCCTCAAGGAGTACGCGACCGAACTGGGCCTCGGCTTCGTCTGCGTCGACTATCGCGTCGCGCCCGAACACCCGCATCCGGCACCGGTCGAGGACTGCTACGCCGGCCTCGAATGGACGGTCAAGCACGCCGCCGAGTACGGCTTCGACGCCTCCCGTGTCGTGATCGGCGGGGCGAGTGCGGGCGGCGGTCTCGCGGCGGGAACGGCGCTGCTCGCCAGGGACCGAGGCGGCCCGGAACTGCTCGGCCAGCTGCTGGTGTACCCGATGCTCGACGACCGCAACGACTCTCCGTCGGCGATCCAGATGGCCGAGATGGGCAGCTGGGACCGCGCCGCGAACAACGTCGGCTGGACGGCGCTGCTTGGCGACGCGCGGGGCGGTCCGGACGTCTCGCCGTACGCCGCGCCCGCACGCGCCGAGGACCTGTCCGGCCTCCCGCCCGCATTCCTCGACGTCGGGAGCACCGAGACCTTCCGCGACGAGGTCATCGCTTACGCGAACCAGCTGTGGCTGGCCGGGGTGCAGGCGGAACTGCACGTCTGGCCCGGCGCCTTCCACGGCTTCGACGGCTCGGCCCCGCAGGCGGCGCTGTCGCAGCAGGCCCGCGCGGAGCGGACGCCGTGGCTCCGGCGGCTGCTCGGCTGAACCGGACAAGCGATGATGGACCGATGAGGGAGTTGGTCACGCATCTGAGCGCGCTCGATCCCGGCGCGGCCGAGACGGTCAAGGTCATCGCGTACTTCGACCGGCTGGTCGAGGGCCGCGCTGGGCTGGAGCCGATCGTGCGCGGGGCGGCGGTGCTGGCCGGTTGTCCCGCGCGGCTGGCCGACGACGAACGCCGGGTGCGCGTCCGCGTCGAACCGGACGGGCGCGTCGTGTCGTCGGCCGAACCGCCCGATCCGGAATGGCCGTCGGCTTCGGTGCGTCCGGACGGGCCGGTCGCGCTGTGGCTGGAACGGCCTGGTCCGGCGAGTCCGGTGGACGCCATGGTGCTGGAGCGCGCGTCCGCAGCGGCGCGGGCAGTGCTGGACCGCACACGCGGCCGAGTCGTCGATCCGGCGTCGGTCGAAGTGGTGCTCGATGCGTCGGCGGACGAGCGGACCCGGCTCCGCGCGGCACATCGCCTTGGGCTTGGTACGACCGCGAGGGCTGTCGTGGCCGACGCGGTACCGCTGGTCGTTCCTCCACAGTGGACTCCGCCGGAAGACGCGAGGGTCGGGCTGGGAACGGTGGTAAATCTGGTCGACCTGCCGGTCTCCGGCGAGCAAGCCCGGACGGCTTTCCGTTTCACCGCAACCGAAGAAGACCCCGGGCCGTCCGTTGTGGACTATGCCGACCTTGGCGGCCTGGCCGTGCTCGCCGACGCGGTCGGACCGGGCACCAAGCCGGTCGCGGACGTCACCAGCCTGGAGCACGCCCGCACGACGGCTCCGTGGGTCTTGCCCACGCTGGTCGCCGTAGCGGGCGCTCCGAGCCTGCGTGCCGCCGCGAACACGCTGGTAGTGCACCATTCGACCCTGCAGGAGCGCCTGGCCCACGCCGAACACCTACTCGGCTGGCCAGTGCGCGATCCCGCGGGCCGGTTGCGGTTGCAGCTGGCTATCGCCCTGTGGCGGCTGCACCGCACCGGTTGATCACGGCGTGAGCAGCGGCAGCAACGGCTTCCGCACCGCCGTCGCGACCCCGTCGGACTCGTTCGCCGCGGCGATTCGCTCGTCCGTCGGCGTTCCGTACGACGTGGTCCGCTGCCGCAGCGGACGCCCGAGCGGCTCGACCATCGCGCGCATGTCGCTGATCGTCTTGTACGACCCGTTCGCCGCGCCCGCCATCCGGCTGATCGTCTCCTCCATCAGCGTGCCGCCGATGTCGTTGACGCCGCCCTGCAGCACCGCCCGGCTGCCCTCCTCGCCGAGCTTCACCCAGGAACTCTGGATGTTGTCGAAGGTGCCGTGCAACAGCAGCCGCGACAGTGCGTGCACCGCCCGGTTCTCGCGCAGCGTCGTGCCCGCGCGGGCGAGCCCGGCCAGGTAGATCGGCGAGCTCTGGTGGATGAACGGCAGCAGCACGAACTCGCTGAACCCGCGCCGCCCGTTGCGTTCCACGCCCTCGCGCTGCAGTTTGGCCAGCAGCTTCAGGTGCCCGACCCAGTGGCTCGGGTTGTCCACGTGGCCGTACATCATCGTCGCCGTGGTCGGCAGCCCGACGTCGTGCGCGGTGGTGACCACCTCGATCCACGCGTCCGTCGGCAGCTTGCCCTTGGTGAGCACCCACCGGACGTCGTCGTCGAGGATTTCCGCCGCGGTGCCCGGCAGCGAGTCCACTCCGGACTCCTTCGCGCGCACCAGCCAGTCGCGAATGGACAGATTCGTCCGCGACGCGCCGTTCACGACCTCCATCGGGCTGAACGAGTGCAGGTGCATGTCCGGCTGCCGCCGCTTCACCTCGGCCGCCAGGTCGAAGTACGCGGTGCCCGGCAGGTCCGGATGGATCCCGCCCTGCATGCAGATCTCGGTCGCGCCCGCGGCCCACGCCTCGTCGACGCGGTCGCCGACCTGCTCCAGCGAGAGCGTGTACGCGTCGGCGTCGGTCTTTCGCTGCGCGAAGGCGCAGAAGCGGCAACCGGTGTAGCAGACGTTGGTGAAGTTGATGTTCCGCGTGACGACGAAGGTGATGTCGTCCCCGACGACCTCGCGTCGCAGGTCGTCGGCCAGTTTCGTGAGTGCGTCCAGCTCCGGCCCGTCGGCGTGCAGCAGGGCCAGCGCGGCGTCGTCGGAGAGCCCGGCGGGGTCTTTTTCCGCGCTGCGCAACGCATCCCGGATGTCGGTGTTGAACCGCTGCGGCCCGGTCTTGATCTTCCGGCCGATTTCTTTCCAGTCGCCGTAGACCGAATCGAAGTCGCCTCGCCGGTCCTCGGTGCGGCCGGTCGTGTCGATCTCGGTGTGCAGGTCGGTGCGGCCGGATTCCTGCCAGCCGCCGTCCGGCTCCTGCCACGGGATACCGACCGGCATCGCGCCTTCGCGGGCGAGCCCGGTTTCCCCGTCGACCAGTGCCGCGACGTGCCGCGTGACGCGCGGGTCGAGCCACGGCTGGCCGCGCTTCACGTACTCCGGGTAGATGGTCAGCCGCTCGCGCAGGGCGTACCCGGCCTTCTCGGTCTGGCGGGCGAGCAGGTCGATCTGCGGCCACGCGCGTTCGGGGTTCACATGGTCCGGCGTGAGCGGCGAGACGCCGCCCCAGTCGTCGATGCCCGCGCGGATCATCAGGTCGTACTGGTCGCCGATGAGGTTCGGCGGCGCCTGGATGCGCATCCGCGGGCCCAGCACCAGCCGGGCGACGGCGATGTTCGCGGCCAGTTCTTCGAGGTCGGCGTCCGGGGTCGCGCGCATCTTCGTGTCCGGCTTGGCCCGGAAGTTCTGCACGATGACTTCCTGGATGCCGCCGTACTCGCGCGCCGTCTTGCGGATCGCGAACAGCGCGTCGGCGCGTTCCTCGTGCGTCTCGCCGATCCCGATCAGCACGCCGGTGGTGAACGGGACCGAGCTGCGCCCCGCGTCCTCCAGCACGCGCAGCCGGACCTCGGGATCCTTGTCCGGCGAACCGTAGTGCGGCCCGCCCTTCTCGCTCCACAGCCGGCGCGCGGTGGTCTCCAGCATCATGCCCATCGACGGCGCGACCGGCTTGAGCCGCTGGAAGTCCTGCCAGGACATGACACCGGGGTTGAGGTGCGGCAGCAGACCGGTCTCCTCGAGCACCCGGATCGCCATCGCGCGGACGTAGGACAGCGTGTCGTCGTAGCCGTGCGCGTCCAGCCAGTCGCGCGCGGCCTTCCATCGGTCCTCCGGCCGGTCGCCGAGGGTGAACAGGGCTTCCTTACAGCCCATCTCGGCGCCCTTGCGAGCGATGTCGAGCACCTCGTCCGGGGACAGGAACGGCGATTCGAGCCTGCCGGGGACGGTGACGAACGTGCAGTAGCCGCACCGGTCCCGGCACAGCCGGGTGAGCGGGATGAACACCTTGCGGCTGTAGGTGATGATCCCCGCGCGACCGGCTTCTTCGAGGCCCGCGTCGCGGATGCGGGAGGCGTGGTCGGACAAAGTCTTGAGGTCGTCGCCGCGGGCGTGCAGCAGCACGGCCGCCTCGGCGACGTCGAGCGTCTTCCCGTCTCGCGCCCGGGCGAGCGCACGGCGCATGGCCGACGGGGTGGGCGTGGTCACGCCAGCTTCGGGCTCCATTCCCGCCACGCTAGGACCCGGCCGCCGCGACCAGCCAGCTCTTAGCCCGCCACGGCGCGCGCGACCGGTCCAGGGTGATCATTAGCGCAGGTTGCGGGCTTGTGGACGGTCGCCCGCGCCGGTATTACCTAAAGGGTGGCGTCAGTGATCGGGAAGCGCATCGGCGGGCGGACGTACTACTACCTCGCCGAGTCGGCGCGCGTCGACGGCAAGCCGCGCGTGGTCGGCCAGCGGTATCTCGGGACGGCCGAGGACATCGCCGCGGCGGTGGCCGGCGGGGGTCCGGAGGCGGCTGGCGCGCGGCATCGGTCGTTCGGGGATGTTTCCGCCGTGTGGGGGACGTTGCAGCGGCTCGATCTTGTTCGGCGGGTGGACTCCGTGGCGGGGCCGCAGCGTGCTCGGCCGACGCTCGGTCTCCACGTCGCGCTTGCCGTGTTGCATCGGGCTACCGCACCGGAGACGGAGTTCGAGGAGTGGTGGACCGGGTGTCTGGCGCAGGATCTTGTCCGGCCTCGGCCGGCTAAGGGGTCGATTACGACGGCCAGTCATTGGCGGGCGTTGCAGCGGCTGACCCCGGAGCGGATCGCGGCTGTGGAAACCGTTGTCGCCGAAGCGGTTCTGGAACTGCTGGGCGACGACGGCACAGAGGCGCTGGCGGTCGACGTCGCGCAGTTCGCCGCGTTTACCGCTGCGGATTGCACGCTGCCGTCGGCTTGCCAGGACGTGCTTGCCGGGTTGGGGCTGGTCGTCACGCGGGATGGGGCGATTCCGTTGGCTTCTCGGGTTTATCGGCGGGAGAAGGCTCCTACGTTTGGCGCGCTGGCCGTCGAGTTGGGGGAGCGGCACACGTTGGTCTTCCACTCCGGCCAGGCCGCGCAGCTCGACCTCGGCGCGCGGACCGGGTTTGTCGGGTCGCTTCCGTTGGCGGATCATCCGGAGTTGCTCGCGCGGCCTGCGTCGGTGCGACGACGGGTGGATCCGGAGCGGTTTGCCGGGCTGACTGCGTTCGACACTGTGGCGACTGTGGACGGTGCCCGCCGACGCGTCATCCTCCTCCACTCCGCGACGCTGCACGCGGCGCAGTATCGGGCGTTCACCAGTGAATTGAGCACTACGGTGCGGGAGCTTGACGGGTTAGCGGCTGCGCTTGAGGCCGGTACTCATCGGGGGGACCGGACTCAGGTGCACGCCGAGATGTCCCGGATCATTCGGGGGCGGCGGGTGGAGCGGGTGTTGAATACTGCTCTTACTGGCAATCGTGCTGGGGAGTTGCGGTTGGAGCGGCGGGTTGACGATGCCGCGGTCGCTCGGTTGGCGGAGGAGTTCTTCGGGAAGCAGATTTTGGTTACTGATCGGGATTGGCCCGTTGCTGAGGTGGTCACCGCTTATCGGGCTCGGACTTATCTTGAGTCGACGTTTCGGTGGTTGACCGGGTCTGCGGTGGCTGGGCCTTCGCCTCGGTGGGAGTGGACTTCGCATCGGATTTCGGTGCATGCGTTGGTGTCTGTGCTCGCTGCGACGGTTACGCACCTGATGCGGCGGGAGGCGGATCGGGCTGGGATGAACCTTTCGGTGGCTGAGTTGCTGGATCAGTTGCGGGGGATTGGGGAGACCTTGCTGCGGCATCGGTCTACTGGGGGGCGGCCGCGGACTCGGCGGATTTTGTCTGATCGGACTGGGCGGCAGCAGGCGTTGTTTGAGTTGTTTGGGTTGGAGAGGTTTGCGCCTGGGTGATTCTGCTCGTCGCCTGGCGGCGACATTGCCCCCTGAGTGGGGGCCACCACCCCGAAGTTTTATTGTGCTGACGGTTCGGGGGTGCTTGTCAAGGCGGGAAAGATGCCTTGACAAGCACCCCCGAACCGCAGAGGAGGCTTCGTATCGGGGTTGGGGGCGGTGTGGGTGCCTCGATCGTTGGGTGCGTCGGCTGCGGTTGGTCAGTTTTCGCGGTCGATGTTCAGGGCGGAGAAGGTTTGTACTACTGGCATTAGTTCGATGACGTTGATGTTCACGTGTTTTGGCTGGGAGCTTGCCCAGAAGACTGATTCGGCGACGTCGTCTGCGGTCAGGGGGGTGGTGCCGGCGTAGACGCCTGCTGCCTTGTCCTGGTCGCCGCCGAAGCGGACGGTGGAGAATTCTGTGCCGCCTACCAGGCCTGGTTCGACGTTCGTTACGCGGACACCGGTGCCGCGCAGGTCGGAGCGCAGGTTGAGGCTGAACTGGTGGACGAAGGCCTTGGTCGCGCCGTAGACGTTCGCGCCGGGGTAGGCGTAGCTGCCTGCTACGGAGCCGATGTTGATTACGTGGCCGGCGCCGCGTTCGACCATGCCGGGCAGTACCGCGCGGGTCAGGTGGACGAGGCCGGTCACGTTGGTTTCGATCATCTGGTCCCAGTCGTCCAGTTTTGCCTCGTGCGCGGGTTCGAGACCTTTCGCGAGGCCGGCGTTGTTGACCAGGATGTCGATCTTCGCCCACTCCTCGGGCAGCCCTGCGACGACGTCCGCGACTGCGGCCGCGTCACGGACGTCCAGCACCAGCGGGTAAACCGCGTCGCCGAGTTCGTCCGCGAGGGTCTTCAGCCGGTCGCCGGTGCGGGCTGCGGCGACGACCCGCGCGCCTTCCGCTGCGAACCGGCGCGTGATCGCGGCACCGAATCCGGCGCTCGCGCCGGTCACCAATACGGTCTTCATGGAGTGCGTCACCGTTCTTCTGCGTGGTCCGGCCGGACCTGGTCCAGGAAGCGGCCGAACACGTCGTTGAACTCGGCCGCGAGTTCCAGGTTAGGCAGGTGTCCCGCGCCGTCGAGCACCGCCAGCTCCGAGCCGGCTACGAGGCGGTGCAGCAGCTGCGCGTCGGCGACCGGCGTGAACTCGTCCTCGCTGCCGACGGCGACCAGCGTCGGCACGCTGACCTGCTTGAGGGAATCGCGGTAGTCCGGTCGCTTCGCCCGGGCTCGGAGCGCTGCCGCCGCGCCGGTCGCCGGTGCGTCGCGCATCATCTTTCGGACGTGTGCGGCCACTTCGGTCTTTGAGCTGAGCGTGCCGGGCGACACCATCTTCGGCAGCAGCTCGTCGGCGTACGCGGTCATGCCTTCCGCGAGCACCCGGTCCGCGGCCTGGTTGCGGACCACCTTTCCTTCGGCGGTTTCGGGCTCGGCGAACGTGTCGGCGAGCAGCAGGGCGGCGATCCGCTCCGGGTAGTCCCGGACGGTCTGCATCACGATCTGCCCGCCCATCGACAGCCCGCCCAGCACGAAGCGGCCCAGACCGAGGTGATCCGCCAGCCCGATCAGATCCTCGGCGAAGTCCTCGAGCCCGCTGACCGCCGGACCGGTGCTGTCGCCGTATCCCCGCAGGTCAGGCACCACGACGCGGTGGCCGTTCCGCGCGAGGTGCTCAGCCTGCGGACCCCACATGGACCGGTCGAACGGGTGCCCGTGCACGAGAAGCACCGGGATCTTCGGCTGCGGACCCAGGTCGTCGTAGGCGATCCGGGCGCCGGAGGGGAGAAGAACTGTCTGCATGTCCCCGACGCTAATCGGGGCGATTTCTCAGTGCAATAAGGTGCAATGTAGTCGGAGCAATGTTCTTTTAGCGCAGTTTCGCGAAGAACTGCCGGACGTCGCCCGCCCACAGGTCCGGCACCTCCTGCGCCGCGTAGTGACCGCCGCGGTCGTACTCGTTCCAGGACACCAGGTTCCGGTGATGTTCGGTGAACACCCGGATCGACGGCAGGTCGCCGGGGAACTGCGCGACCCCGAGCGGTACGGGATTGCGGCCTTCGGCGGGCGTCTCGCGGGCGTCGTCGGCATAGATCCGGATGGCCGAACCGGCGGTGCCGGTCAGCCAGTGGATCGTGACGTGGGTGAGGATGCCGTCGGCGTCGAGGCCGTGGTCGTGCATCGCCTGCGCGTTCCAGCCGAGCAGGCCGACGGGCGAGTCGGACAGCGCGTGCGCGAGGGTCTGCGGCTGCTGTGCCTGGACGACGCCGTAGGAAGCTTCGTGGGCGATGTAGTGGTGGAACGCGTCCCACGCGGCTTTGTCCTTTTCGGACAGGTTGGCAATCCACTGTGGATCGTCGTCCGGCGGCGGGTCCCAGGTCTGCGTCACGTGCGCGCCGATCACCTGCTCCGGCGCGATCCGGCCGACTTCCGGCGCGATCCCCGAACCCCAGTCGTTGCCCGCCGTCCCGTAGCGCTCGTAGCCGAGCCGGCGCATCAACTCCGCCCACGCTCGTGCGATCCGCCGCGGACCCCAACCGGTGTCGGCCGTCGGTCCGGAGAATCCGAACCCCGGCAGCGACGGAAGCACGACGTCGAACGCGATCGAGGGATCAAGCCCGTGCGCGCGGGGGTTGCTCAACGGCCCGATCGCGGCCAGATACTCCGCGGCCGATCCGGGCCAGCCGTGGCTGAGGATCAACGGGATCGCGTCCGGCTCCGGGGAACGGGCGTGCAGGAAGTGGACTGTGCTGCCGTCGATCGTCGTCGTGAACTGCGGATACTCGTTGAACCGCCGTTCCCAAGCCCGCCAGTCGTAGCGATTCCGCCAGTGCTCGGCCAGCTCGCGCACCCGGCCGACGCTGACGCCGTACCCGCGGTCACCGCCGACCGGTTCGGGTGCCCACTTCGTCCGGTCGAGCCGCTCCCGCAGATCGACCAGGTCCGCTTCCGGGATCTCGAGCCGATACGGCCGGATCTCGTCAGTCATGTCCAGCTCCTTCGGGGAGCCGCCGGGCGCAGGCGTTGAGATACCGCACCTGGCGGATGTTGGTGGCGAGTTCGGCCGCGCGCAGGTACTCGCTCCGAGCCGCTTCGCGGTCGCCCGCCATTTCCAGAAGATGTGCCCGCGCCGCGTGAAACCGCCGGTCGCGGTTGTCCAGCTCGGCGAGCAGTTCGAGCCCCGCTGCCGGCCCGTCCGCCATCCCGGCCGCGACGGCGTGGCTCACCTTCGCGACCGGACTCGCCGAAACCTCGAGCAGCAGCCGGTAAAGCCCGACGATCTGCCGCCAGTCGGTCTCTTCCGCGGTGGCCGCCTCGTCATGGACCGCCGCGATCGCCGCCTGCAGCTGGTACGGCCCGACCGGCCCGCGCGGCAACGCCGCCGTCACCAGCTCCACCCCGCGCCGGATCGAGCCGGCCTTCCACCGCGACCGGTCCTGTTCGTGCAGGGGAACCAGCTCACCGTGCTCGGTGACTCGTGCCGGCGACCGGGCGTCCGTCAGCAGCATCAACGCGAGCAGCCCTGCGGCCTCACTGTCGTCGGGCAGCAGCGCGGCGGTCATTTCCGCCAGCCGGATCGCCTCCGCGACCAGATCGCCGCGGTGCAAATCCGGCCCGGACGTCGCTGAGTAGCCCTCGGTGAAAATCAGGTAGAGGACGTGCAGGACTGCCGCGAGCCGCTTGCGCCGCGCCTCCTCCGGGGGCAACCGGAACGGGACGCCGCTGTCCTGGATGGTCCGCTTGGCCCGGGAGATCCGGCGGGTCATCGAGTCCTCGGAGGTGAGGAACGCCCGCGCGATCTCCGCCGTCGTGAGCCCGCCGACAGCCCGCAGCGTGAGCGCGATCTGCGACGCCGTCGACAGCGACGGATGGCAGCAGAGCAGGAGCAGGATCAACGTGTCGTCGGCGTCGCCTTGATGTTCGCCGACCTCCTCGCGGGCTGCTCGGACCTCCCGCTCCCGCCTCGCCTGCTCCGCGCGGAGGAGATCGATCAGCTTCCGGCTCGCGACCTGCAGCAACCAGCCGAAGGGGCGCTCGGGGATGCCTGTCTCCGGCCATTGCCGGGAGGCTTTGAGCAGGGCTTCCTGGACGGCGTCCTCGGCCGGGTCGAACCGTCCGTAGCGGCGGACCAGCGCGCCCAGCACCTGCGGCGCGAGGGTGCGCAGGGTGTCGTTGACCGTGGCCCCGGATTCGTCGGTCATCTCTGCCGCCTTGGTCTGTCGGTTCCGCCTGGACCCGGCTGAGTTGCCAGGTCAGAGCTCGTTTTCGGCTCCCATCACCGGCCGGACCACCACTCCGGCCTCGGACAACCGGCCCGGCGCCGTGAGCAGCCCCGCCGCGATGTCGGTCGCCCGGTCGAAACTGGCGCAGTCGACCATCCAGTACCCGGCGATCACCTCCTCGGTCTCGCCGAACGGCCCGTCGGTGACGACCGGAACCCCGTCCCGCAGGTCGAGGCGACGGGCCAGCAGCGGAGCGGTGAGCCCCTGCGTCTCGACCAGCTCTCCCGATTCGGCCAGCGCCCCGGTGAACCCGACGAGGAACTCCTCGACCGCCGCCAGTTCCGCGGGGGCAGCGGTGCCGTCCTTGCCGCCGAGGCGGTCGTAGTCCTGCTGGTTGCCGTACGCCAGGATCAGGTACTTCATCGGGTGCTCCCTCTCGTTCGTCTGTGCTCTGGCGACCGGCGCTTGGCCGCCAGTCGGGGAAAGAACGAAGCTGACTGCTCCGGACCGGACATCGCCTCCACGTCTGTTCGGGTGACCTGGGTCATGCGTCGGTCTATCCGGGACCGACTTGGCGACCAGGATGCCTCCGGCGGAACGGTCTCGCTGGCGCTTCGGTCGCCTTCCCTCTGCTTCCGGCCTTGCGCGCGGCTTCTCCGCCGTGGCGGCGTCGTGCTGCTGCTTGCCCTGCCTCGACGCCGTACTCGGCCGCGGCCTGTCCGCCGGCGTGCGGTAGGTCGATCTCCGTCCACCGCCGCGCTCGATGCTTCGTTTGCCAGTCGCCCGGTCCGGATCGGGGAGCGCTATTCGCCGATAGCGCGCCACCCGTTCCTTCGGATTGCGGCATCCGCGAGCCGATAAGCCACCGGATTCGGCCGGGACCGGGGCCGCCGACTCGCGGCCGCTCGGGTCTCCAGAGGGGCCGCAAGGGCCTATTCGGCCGGTTGACCTGCGAAGATCGTATTAAGGTACCCCCCTGTTTAGGGCTGTTTTGAGCCGTGTAATGTTCTCCAAGTCGCCAGGGAAACCGGGTGGCCGCCGGGACACGAACCAAGCTCTCGCCTCTAGGGTGATTGAGTGGGTGTCCCACCAAAAACTGC
>NZ_JBHZAG010000124.1:0-21028 GCF_042754125.1 Amycolatopsis sp. NPDC059235 | reverse complement strand
CCCATACCAACCAGTTTGGGGGGGGGTGGTTTTTTTTCAATATTATATTCCCCTCTGTAAAACCCCCCCGCCGCCCGTCATCACAATCAGGCTTCGGGGTGCCCACCCGCACCCGCCTACGCGGCGTTACCCAACGGGCCCCGTCAAAGAGCCTCAAACCGTGTCCAGAACCACCTCGAACGCCACCTCAGCCGCCCCCAGCAGCTTCACATCCGCCCCCAAAGCCGAACTCACGATCCGAGTCCCCCCGACAGCCCGCGAAACCAAACTCCTCCGCCGAACGTCCTCAGCGATCGCCCGGATCACCGACTCCGGCAGCACAGTCAGCAAGTCCCCCAGCACCACCAACTCCGGCCCCAGCAGATTGACCACGTTGACCAGCCCCAACGTGAGCCACTCCGCATACTCCTCGAGCCGGGCAGCAGCCGAGTCAGCATCCGATCCAAGCTCACGGAGCTCAACGAGAATCGCGCCACGAGGCGTGTCCTCAGGCAACCCCAACGCCCGGCACAGCGCCGCCTCGCCGATCTCGGTTTCCCAGCATCCCCGGCTCCCGCAATAACAAGCACGCCCGCCAGGCCGGATCGCCATATGCCCGATCTCGCCGACATACCCCGATCCCCCGCGAAGCGAAGACCCCTGCGAAATCACCCCGCCGCCAACCCCGACGTCCGCGGAGACGTAAACCGAATCCGAGGATCCCCGAGCCGCCCCGCGCAGATGCTCGGCGACCGCTCCCAGCTCGGCGTCGTTGGCCACCAGCACCGGAATCCGCAGCACCGCGGACAACCGGTCCCCGAGCGCCACATCGGTCCACCGCAGGTTCGGTGCCTCGTGCACCAGCCCGTCGGCCCGCCGGACGACCCCGGGTACCGACACCCCGACCGCCACCGGTTCCACGCCGAGATCCCCGGCCAGCACCCGGGTCGACTCGATCACGTGCGTGATGACCTCGTCTGCGGTCCGCGTCCGGGCGTGCAGATTCCAGCTGTTGCGCCCGAGGATCTGCCCGCCGAGCCCGACCAGCGCGATCGCCACGTGCTCGACCTGCAGGTCGACCGCGAGCACCACCGCGGCGTGCGGCTGCGGCAGGACCAGGAGCGAGGGGCGGCCCGCCCCTCGTCCCGGCCTCGGCACTTTCTCCTCGACCACTCCCGCCTCGGCGAGGCCGTCGACGAGGGTCTTGATGGTGCTCCGGTTGAGCCCCAGTTCGGTGGCCAGCGCAGCCCGCGTACTGGGCCCGCCGACGTGCAGCAGACGCAGCAGGGTCGTGCGGTTGTGCCGGCGCACCTCGTCCGGGCGGGCGACGGGCGGGCTGCTCACCGCGTCATCCTCCCATCAGCCCTCAGCGGGCCGATGCCTCAGCCCGCCGTCGCGAGAGCGCGTCGACGGTCGCGGCCAGCATCAGCACCAGACCGGTGACGATGTTGACCACCGCGGGCTTCTGCTGGAGCAGGCCGAGCCCGTTGTTCACGATCGCCAGCACCGCGCCGCCGATGACCGCGTCGATGATCCGGCCCTTGCCGCCGAACAGCGACGTGCCGCCGATGACCGCCGCGCCGACCGCGAACAGCAGCGTGTTCAGGCCGCCCGCCTGGCCGTTGACCGCGCCGAGCTTCGACGAGTACACGATCGCGCCGATCGCCGCGAACGACGAGCTGATCACGAACACGCTGGTGCGCAGCTTCGGCACGTTGATGCCGGCCCGGCGCGCAGCTTCCTTATTGCCGCCCACCGCGTACAGGTGCCGTCCGTACTTCGTGCGGTTGAGCACGTAAGTGCCGGCGAACAGCAGCACCAGCACGATCGGCACGACGTACGGGACGCCGTCGATCACCACGAGGTTGTTGGACGCCCGGTTGACCGTGAGCAGGTACGTCGCGACCGCGGAAATCACCGCGACCGCCGCGACCTTGGCCAGCACGATCGGCGTCGGCTGCACCACCAGTCCGCGCCGCAGCCGGGAGAAATGCTGGCCCAGCGCGATCAGTGCGTATCCGCCCGCCGCGACGACGAACAGGATCCAGCTGCCCGCCACCGAAAGGTTGCCGTTCGCGACCGCGTTGAGGGTGTCGCTCGTGCTGATCGGCAGCGTGCCGCCTTCGCCGATGAACTGCAGGATCACGCCCTGCCACACGATGAACAGCGCCAGCGTGACGACGAACGACGGCATGCCGATCTTCGAGACCAGGAAGCCGGTGATGCAGCCGATCGCGGTGCCGGTGCAGATCGCGATGAGCATTTCGACCCACGCGTTCACCGGTGCGCCGACGAGGATCACCACGATGCCGACGACGGAAATCGCCGCACCGGCCCAGATCTTCTGCAGCAGCGCCAGCACCACCGCGAGCGCGAGCACCGCGATGAACGTGATGAAGACGCCGGTTCCCATGGCGCCGAGCAGGTTTCCGTTGCGGACGTAGTGCAGCGCCATCAGCGACGCGCAGACGCCGGACGCGGTGCCCGCGGACAGGTCGATCTCGCCGAGCAGCAGCACGAACACGATGCCCATCGCGATGATGGTCTGGCCCGCGCCCTGCGCCAGCAGGTTCGCCATGTTGCGCAAGGTGAAGAAGTCGCTGGAGAGCGCGCCGAACAGGATCGCCAGCACGATCACGCCGAGCACGGCGGGGACGGAGCCGAGCTGGCCGTCCTTCATCCGCGCGAAGTAGTCCTTGATCGCCTCGCCGGTGGACATCGAGGTGGTGTCGATGCCGAAGTCGGTGATCGCCCCCGCGGGGGCTTCCCGGTTCTCCGGCTTCGCGGAAGTTTCGGTCATGGCGGGTTCTTTCTCGCTGCTCACTGCACGACGGCTTCGGGGCGGGCAAGGCCGAGCTCGCCGGAGCGGCCCGCGGTGATGAGTTCGACGACCTGGCTGTGCGTCACGTCCTTGGTCTGGACGTCCGCGACGAGCCTGCCGAGGTAGAGGACGTCGATCCGGTCGGCGACCTCGAAGACGTCGGCCATGTTGTGGCTGATCAGCACGACGCCGAGGCCCTGTTCGGCGAGCCTGCGGACGAGGTCGAGCACCTGCCGGGTCTGCGCGACGCCGAGCGCCGCGGTCGGCTCGTCGAGGATGACGACCTTGCTGTTCCACAGCACGGATTTCGCGATCGCGACGGTCTGCCGCTGCCCGCCCGACAGCGCGGAAACGAGCGTGCGGACCGATTTCACCGTGCGCACGCCCAGCGACGCCAGCGTCTCGCGCGCGGCCTTCTCCATGCTGGCCTCGTCGAGCAGCCAGCTGCTGCCGCGCTCGCGGCCGAGGAACATGTTCTGCACGATGTCGAGGTTGTCGGCCAGCGCGAGGTCCTGGTACACGACCTCGATGCCGAGTTCGGCGGCGTCCTTCGGGCCGCGGATGTGCGCGTCCGCACCGTTGAACCGGACGGATCCGGTGTCGTACGGGTGGATGCCCGCGATGCATTTGACCAAAGTGGACTTGCCGGCCCCGTTGTCGCCGACGAGCGCGGTCACTTCGCCCGCCCGCACGGCGAAGTCCACGTCGTGCAGGACGTGGACGGGGCCGAAGCTCTTGTTCAGGCCGGTGATGTCGAGAATGGGCTCGCTCATGGGATTCGCTTGTCTCTCGCGTGGATACCGGGCCGGGACGCGCGTCGGGGGAACGCGTCCCGGCCCGGCTGCTCTTGGCGGGGAGTTACGGCGTCAGGAGATGCCGTTGGCGGTGCACTTGGCGGCGAGGTCGCCGGTGCAGATGTCGGATGCCTTGACGTAGCCCTGCTGGACCACGGTCTTGATGTCCTTGATCGTGATCAGCTGCGGCTCCAGCAGCACCGACTTCAGGTCGCGGTTGTTCTTCGGGTCGTGCAGCTTGCCGGTGGCGATCGCGTCCGCGGCCGCCGTGTCGCCCTTGGCCAGCGCGGCGGCCAGCTTCGCGGTGTTCTCGGCTTCCTGCTTGATCGGCTTGAAGATCGTCAGCGTCTGGTCGCCGCGCAGGATCGCCTGCAGGCCGGCCGCGGTCGAGTCCTGGCCGGTGACCGGGACCTTGCCGTTGAGCCCGTTCTTCTTCAGCACGGTGATGACCGCGCCGGCCAGCTCGTCGTTCGCCGCCACGACGCCGTCGACCTTGCCGTTGACCCGGGTGAAGATCTGCTCGAAGGTGGTGCCGCCGACCTGGGCGTCCCAGTTGTCGATGGCCTGCTTCTGCACGAGGTTCAGCGCCTTGGAGTCGTACAGCGGCTTGAGGACCTTGTCGTGCCCGTTGGCGAACAGCGTCGCGTTGTTGTCCGTCGGCGCGCCCTCGATCTGGACGACGTTGGCTCCCGGCTTGCTCTTCAGCGCGTCGGCCAGGCCCTGCGCCTGGATCTCGCCGACCTTCTCGTTGTCGAACGAGACGTAGTAGCCGGCCGAACCGCCGAGGCTCGGGCGGTCGTAGTCGATGACCGGGATGCCCGCGGTCTTCGCCTTGGCCTCGATCGCCGCGCCGACCGCCGGGTCGGACGGGGCGATGATCAGCACCTTGACGCCCGAGCTGATGAAGCCGTCGGCGAGGGTGGAGAACTTCTGGTTGTCGCCCTGGGCGTTCTCGATGTCGGCGCTGAAGCCCTGCGCGGAGAGCGCGGCCTGCAGCATCGGCTTGTCGAAGGCTTCCCAGCGGGCCGAGGTGGCGGTCTCCGGCAGGATCACGCCGACCTTGCCGCTGGCGCCGCCGCCGGCCGGGGCCGAGGCGGAGCTGTTGTCCCCCGAGTTGCCGGAGCCCGCGCTGTTGGCGCCGCACGCCGAAAGCGCCAGGCCGGCGCTCACCGTCGCGGCGATGAGGGTAAGGGTTCTGCTGCGCATCCTCGTTCCTTCTCCGATCATGCTCGCGGGGTGATCGGAGAAGGTCCCCGGTGCACCGTCGCAGATATGTTGTGGCCGACAACATATGCCGCCGAGCGGCTCTGGGGAAGATGCCGGGATCGAGTAACCGACACCAAATGGACACAGTTCGGCAACACGGCCCTCATCTGGCGGCTCGGCTGACGGAGTGACCCCGGCCACGTACCGAGCGTAACGAGAACTTGTCCGGTCTTGTCCGGTCGAGAGGGCAGGAGTGCCCGATCGGGCGCCCTGGCCGAACCGGACACGCGGTTCTACCAGGTCAAGGAGCGTGCTCCCGAGGACGGGAACACGCGCGGGAATCCCGCTGGGCTACCAGGAGCGCAGCGTGACGATCCGCTCTTCGAGCTGCTCCACCGTCGCCATCGCGGTGGGCGGGCCGCCGCACTGGCGGCGCAGTTCGTTGTGGATCGCGCCGTGCGGTTTCTTCGTGCGGTGGTGGTACACGCCGACCAGCGCGTTGAGCTCCTTGCGCAGCGCGCCGAGCCGTTCGCTCACCGACTGCGACCGGACCGGCGGCGCGGCCGGTTCCTCGGTCTTCGGCTTGCGCCGCTTCTCGTCGGTGATCTGCTCTTCCTGCCGCTTGCGCAGCAGCGCGCGGACCTGGTCCGGCTCCAGCAGCCCGGGAAGGCCGAGGTACTCCTGCTCCTCGTCGGAGCCGGAGAAGACCGCGGTGCCGAACGAGTTGCCGTCGTAGATGACCTGGTCGAGCTCGGCCGAGGCGTGCAGCGAGGTGAACGCCTTCTCCTCCTCCCCCGGCTCGTCCTCGGTGCGGTTGGCCTGGGCGAGCAGCTCGTCGTCCCAGCCTTCCTTCTCCCGGTGCGGCTTGCCGAGCACGTGGTCGCGCTGCGCTTCCAGCTCGCTGGCCAGTTCCAGCAGCACCGGGACGCTCGGCAGGAAGATGCTCGCCGTCTCGCCCTTTTTCCGGGCCCGCACGTAGCGGCCGATGGCCTGTGCGAAGAACAGCGGGGTGGACGCGCTGGTCGCGTACACGCCGACGGCCAGCCGCGGAACGTCGACGCCCTCGGACACCATCCGGACCGCGACGATCCAGCGTTCCTTGGTCTCGGAGAACTCCTTGATCCGCCCGGACGCCTTCGGGTCGTCGGACAGCACCAGCGTCGGCGTTTCGCCGCAGATCCGCTCCAGGATCTTGGCGTAGGCGCGCGCGGTGTCCTGGTCGGTGGCGATGACCAGGCCGCCCGCGTCCGGAATTCCCTGCCGCACCTGGCTGAGCCGCGTGTCGGCGGCCTGCAGCACCGCCGGGATCCACTCGCCCGCCGGGTCGAGCGCCGTGCGCCAGGCGCGCGCGTTCTGCTCCGCGGTGAGCGGCTCGCCCAGCCGCGCGGTGAACTCCTCGCCCGCGCTCGTGCGCCACGACGCCTCGCCGGAGTAGGCGAGGAAGACGACCGGCCGGACCACGCCGTCGGCGAGCGCGTCGGAGTAGCCGTAGGAATGGTCGGCCTTGCTGCGCTGGAACCCGCCGCCGTCCGGTTCGTAGGTGACGAACGGGATCGGCGAGTCGTCGCTGCGGAACGGCGTCCCGGTGAGCGCGAGACGGCGCACCGCGGGCGTGAACGCCTCGCTGGTCGCGTCGCCCCAGGACTTCGCGTCGCCCGCGTGGTGGATCTCGTCGAGGATCACCAGGGTCTTGCGGTTCTCCGTGCGCACCCGGTGCAGCGTGGGGTGCGCGGCGACCTGCGCGTAGGTGACCGCGACGCCGCGGTAGTCCGAGGATGTGACGCCGGTGGTGTTGCGGAAGTTCGAGTCGATCGGGATGCCCGCCGCCGCGGCCGCGGACGCCCACTGGTGCTTCAGGTGCTCGGTGGGGGTGACGATCGTGACGGCCTCGACGGTGCGGTCCGACAGCAGTTCGGCGGCGATCCGGAGGCCGAAAACGGTCTTGCCCGCGCCCGGCGTCGCGACCGCGAGGAAGTCCTTCGGCCGGCTCGACAGGTACTTCGTGAGCGCTCGGCGCTGCCAGGCGCGCAGCGGGCGCGCGGTGGAGTCCTTCTCTGCGGGCGGCGCCCCGAGGACCGGCTGGGTCGTCTCGGACAAAACTCGGTTCACCCCCTCCTCGGGCCGCTCGGCGCGGCCGTGACGTGCGAAAACCCCCACTGTGGCACCGGCTTCGCCGCCGGGCGCCGCGATGAGGGCACGTCGGCCAGCTTACCTTCCGCGCCCGCGGGCGCCGGGCACCGCCACGGGTGGTGTCCTCCGACACGCCCCCTCTCGGCGGGGGTGACGAGCCAAAACCGCGCGCATGGACCATGCTGGGACACACCATGGGCGAGGTGACACCGGACGCCGGCGAGGCAGAGCCGGACGGCGAGGCAGTGCCGAAGAAGAGCGTGCCGGAGAAGACCGTGCGCAGGGGACCGTGGCGGCTGTTCACCCGCACCCTCGCGAAAGCGTGGGAGGGCAACATCTTCTCCGAGGCCGCCGAGGCGGCCTTCTGGCAGACGCTGTCGCTTCCGCCGCTGCTGCTCGGGCTGCTCGGCAGCGTCGGGTTCATCGGCGAGTGGTTCGGCCAGAACGTGGTCACCGCGGTGCACGACCGGATCATCACCTTCAGCCACACCATCTTCAGCGCGAACGCGGTGCAGGAGATCATCGAACCGACGGTGAACAGCATTCTCACCGTGGGCAAGGGCGAGATCGTGTCCGTGGGCTTCGTCATCTCGCTGTGGGCGGGTTCGTCGGCGATGTCGTCGTTCGTCGACGCGATCACCGTCGCGCACGACCAGTACGGCGTGCGCAACGAGGTGTGGCAGCGGATTTTCGCGCTGCTGCTGTACCTGTGCGCGCTGATCGGGCTCGTGATCGGGCTGCCGCTGCTGGCGATCGGGCCGGACCTGCTGCCGGAGTTCTTCCCGGTCGACTGGCGGCCGACGGTCTCGTCCTGGGTCGGCACGCTCTACTACCCGGTGCTGGGCGTGATGATCGCTCTCGCGCTGACGACGCTGTACAAGCTCGCGCTTCCGCGCCGGCTGCCGTGGCACCGAGGGCTGCCGGGCGCGATGCTCGCCGGCGTGGTCTTCCTGGTGTCGAGCATCGGGCTGCGGATCTACCTGAACTGGATCACCAAAACCGGCTACACCTACGGCGCGTTGGCCGCTCCGATCGCGTTCCTGCTGCTGATGTTCTTCATCGGACTCGCGGTGGTCGGCGGCGCGTATTTCAACAGCGCGATCCAGGAGCTGTGGCCCGCGAAGGCGACCCGGCGGCAGCGGCGCAAGTGGCGGCGGCTGGAGATGGAACGCGCGACCGAGCGGATGCGGGCCGAGGAAGGCCGCAAGCTGTGGGACCGCACGACGATGCCGTTGCGCCGGCCGAAACGGCATGCCGAACACGACACTGACGACTCCGCCGCTGGCCACGAGGAATCGAACGGCACCGAGGTGAACCACGCCGGGTCGGAGACCGTGCAGCTCCCGAGGCCTGAGCGCCCGTCCGAGGAGCGAGCCGGTTCCGAGCCGTCTCCCGGCCCGGAACCGCGTCAGCGCCGCCCGCAGCAGGGCTGAGTCAGCCCTGGCGGAACCGCCACGTCTTGCTGTCGAAGGCGATGCAGACGCTCGGCGACATGACGACCACGCGCAGGGTGCCGTCGCGCTCGTCGTAGTCGATGCCCTCGACCTCGAAGTTGCCGCTGCAGCCGCTTTGCAGCGGAAGCTGGCCGAGCGAGGTGACGTGCCCGGTGACGTCGGAGCCGGAGACCGGGCCGGAGAGATCGACCTGCAGCAAGGGTTTGGTGGTGCCGAAGAGGCTGCCGTCCGGGTCGTCGGAGGAGCACATCATCCGGGTGGCGGACACGAAATCGCAGCCCTGGACGTCGCGCACCGGGTGGTCGAGCCGGATCGCCGAGGCGTACGGGAGGTTCTGGCCGGGATCGGTGGCCGCGACGCCGGGCATCGGGTAGACGAGCAGGCGGTCCATCGTGCCCCACTCGCCGGACACCAGCCAGCGCGCGTCGGGCGACACCGCGGCGAACGAGTTGTTGTTGGCCTCCCACGATTCCAGCGCGTGCTGGTAATCGGCGCGGGAGCCGTCCGGGGCCTCGACGCGGAAGAGCTTCGCGCCGCGGTCGTCACGCTGATAGGGCTCGACGTACCAGCCCTTCGCGGATCCCGGGTCGCCGATGTGGTTCCAGCCCTTGGCGGCGAGACCGGGGTCGATCGTGCCGATCCCGGTGTAGCGGATGCTGGTGCCGGACGGGCGCTCGACAGTGGCGAGGCCCTGGCTTTCGTCGAGCGGACGGGCGCGGTCTGAGCCGACGGTGGTCCATCCGGTCACCGCGTTCGCGGCGCCCGCCGCGACGGCGCTGAAGGCGGACAGCAGGACGACGAGGGAAAGCACGATCCCGGTTGCGCGCATGCGGGGACACTCCTGCGGGGAGGCGACTGGCCGGACTGCAGGTCTACCAGTTCCTCCCCGGGTGCACAGCCACCGAGTGAAGGATTTTCACCTTTGTTCCCGCGCACCGGGACGCGCGGGAAGGATCAGTCGTCGCCGCCGGGACGGAGGCCCTCGTAGATCTTCTTGCACTTGGGGCAGACCGGGGACCCCGGCTTGGGCGACTTCGTGACCGGGAAGACCTCGCCGCAGAGCGCCACGACGTGCGTGCCCATGACCGCGCTCTCGGCGATCTTGTTCTTGCGCACGTAGTGGAACATCTTCGGCGAGTCGTCGTCGGTCGACTCGGTGCTGTCGGTCTCCGGCTTGGTCAGCGTTTCGGTGCTCACCCCACCATCATGCCTCAGCGCCGCGCCCGCGGTAATGCCCGGCTAGGCTCGCCTGACCTGCCAAGGGACCCCTCAGGAGCCCGGATGCCGCACGAGCCCGCACCCCGGTGGCACAGCGCGCTGACCCGTCTCGGCGGCGACCACCACGCCGGCCACGACGCCTGGGCCGACCTCGAAACGCGCTACACCGAACCGCACCGCCGCTACCACGACCTCGCCCACGCCACCGCCGTCGCGCACGACGCGGAGCACCTGGCCGCCGACCTGCCTTTCCACGAACGCGCCGTCGTCGTCCTCGCCGCGTGGGCACACGACGTGGTCTACGACGCCGTGCCAGGCCAAGACGAACAGCGCAGCGCCGAATGGCTACGCCACTGGCTTACTCGCGCGGGAGTTGCCGACGCGCACATCGACCAGGCCGAAGCACTCGTACTCGCCACCGCCGCCCACGAAGCACCCGAAGGCGACTTCGCCGCAGCAGCCCTCCTCGACGCCGACCTAGCCATCCTCGGCACACCGCCTGCCGTGTACGCGGCGTACGTGGACAACGTCCGCCAGGAGTACGCGCGCTACCCCGACGACGCCTGGGCAACCGGCCGCGCCGCCGTCCTGGAAAGCCTCCTCGCGCGCCCGGCGTTGTACCTCACCGAAGCCGCCCGCTCACGCTGGGAATCCGCCGCGCGGCGAAATCTGCAGGCAGAGCTGACCCGATGCCGCGGCGCACGCGGCGATCACAGATGATGTCCGTTCGTGACCACCCAGACCACTCCCCTGTTCGTCCACGAGGAAGTCGCCTCGGCGTTGCGCGACGGTCACCCCGTCGTCGCCCTTGAGAGCACGATCCTCTCGCACGGCCTCCCGTACGGACGGAACCTCGACGTCGGCCGCCGAATCGAGCAAACCGTGCGCGACGGCGGCGCCGTACCGGCCACCATCGCGGTACTGGACGGACGGCCAGTCATCGGCCTCTCCCCCGCCGAGCTGGAGCGCGTCTGCGCCCCGGACGCCGACCTGGACAAGCTGTCCCTGCGCGACCTCGGCCCCGCAGTCGGCCTAGGCCGCTCCGGCGCGACGACGGTCGCCGGCACCTCCGCCCTCGCCGCGGCAGCCGGAATCGGCGTCTTCGCGACCGGCGGACTCGGCGGCGTGCACCTGGGCGCGGCACAGAGCTGGGACGTCTCGGCCGACCTCGGCGTCCTCGCCAAGGTGCCGACCGTGGTCGTGTGCTCCGGCGTGAAGTCGGTCCTGGACATCCCCGCCACCCTTGAGGTCCTGGAAACGAACTCGGTGCCCGTCCTGGGCTACCGCACCGACGACTTCCCCGCCTTCTACCTCCGCTCCTCCGGCCACCCCGTCGGCTGGCGCGTCGAGGACGCGAAACAAGCCGCCGCCGTAATCTCCGCCCACCGCCGCTACGCGAATTCCGGCGTACTGCTGACAAACCCGATCCCCGCTGAGTCCGAAATGGACCGTGCTTTGCACGACCGCCTCCTGCAGGAGGGCTTGGCAAAACTGGCCGACGCCGACGTACACGGCGCGGACGTGACTCCCGTGCTGCTGGAACACTTCCACACCGCCAGCGAAGGCGTCAGCATCGACGCGAACGAAGCGTTGGTGCTCTCGAACGCCAAACTCGCGACCGAAGTAGCGGTGGCCCTGTCGTGACCGGAATCGTAGTAGTAGGCGACGCAGGCCTGGACGTAGTCGCCCGACACGACCAGCCCCTCCCCCACGGCGGCGACGCAAGAGCAGCAATCCGCTTCACCGGCGGCGGTGCGGGAGCGAACACCGCCCTGTGGCTGCGTTCCCTGGGCGCGGAAACCACCCTGGTAGCCCGAATCGGCAACGACTCCGGCGGCCGCCTGATCAAGGCGGAACTGGAAGCCGCAGGCGTCCGCTGCGCCTTCGCGACGGACCCGGAAGCCCCGACCTGCTGTGTAGTCGTGCTGGTAGACGGAGAAGGCCAACGCAGCATGCTCGCCGACCGAGGCGCGAACAAACGCTTCGCCCCCGAAGACGTCACGCCCGAGTCGCTGACCGGCTCCACCCACCTGCACCTGTCCGGCTACGTCCTGCTGGACCCGTCGTCACGCCCCGCAGGCCTAGCCGCACTGGCCGCCGCGAAGGAAGCGGGCCTGACCACCTCCGTGGATCCCCAAGCAGCCGCCCACATCCACGACCCCGCAGCCTTCCTGAACGACGTACGCGGCACCGACCTGCTCATGCCGAACACCGAGGAACTAGTCGCCCTGACCGGCTCCGCAGACCCGTCCTCCGCCACCGAACTGCTAGCCACAGTCGGCGCGGTCGTAGTCACCGCAGGCCTAGACGGCGCAAGCTGGATCGACGCAACCGGCGTCGCCTCAGTCCCCGCAGTAGTAACAACCTGCGTGGATTCAACCGGCGCAGGCGACGCCTTCGACGCAGGCGTCCTCACCACCTGGCTGGCCGGAAAGTCCACAGTGGACGTCCTACGCGCAGGCACCCAACTAGGCGCACTGGCAGTAAGCCGAATCGGCCCCCAACCCTGACCAGACGCCCGCGAGGGGAACCCTCACGGACTCAGAGTCCCTCAGGGTTCCCCTCACAGCTCTAAACCGCACCGGTGCACCCAACAATCGAGGCACCCAGCCCCTCCCCCGCACCCCGATACGAAGCCTCCCTGCGGTTCGGGGGTGCTTGTCAAGGCATCTTTCCCGCCTTGACAAGCACCCCCGAACCGTCAGCACAATCAAGCTTCGGGGTGCCCCACGCAACATCGGGCGCAATGTCGCCGCCAGGCGACGAGCTACCCGTCGATCACCCGATGCTTCCGCCCCTCAATCTGCTTCGCATCCCGCGCATACCTATTAACCTTCTCCGACTTCCGCGGCGGCCGGTCATTGGCAATCAACACAGCAATCCAAGGCAACGGAATAGAAATCACCAAAAACAAAATAGCCAGCCACCACGTGTGATAAGTCAACCCAGCCAAAACAAGACAAGGAATACGACAAACCATCATGATGACGTACTTCCGCTTCCGCGCCGCCAGCTGATCGTCCAGCGACGGCTCGGCCTCGGTGATCAGCACAGGCTCGGGGCGGGGATCCGGTCCGTGGGGTGCGTTCACAGCACCACCTCCGCGTTCCATCGTCTCACTCACCGCCCTTCCGCGACACCCGGGCGAGCAAACCGGGACAGCGCGGCGACGACCAGCGTCTCGACCCCGGTCCGCAACGTCGGATGCAGCACCGGCGCGAACCTGGACGAGTGATTCGAAGGCACGTCGGTCTCGAACCGCCCCTCCGTCATCGCGGTGATCACCTGCTGCGCGTCAAACCCGCCGACCAGCCAAAACACCGACGGCACCCCGGCCGCCCGCCCAAACTCGCTGAAGTCCTCGCTGCCGGTGACCAACGGCGCGGGCATCGTCGTCTCGGCCCCGAAGTGCCCCCGAAACACCTCAGTTAACTCATCCGACGCGGCGGCGTCGTTCGCCGTGACCGGATAGGACGCGACAACCTCCACGGTCGGCGGCTGTGGCGCTCCCGCGGCGGCGGCCTCACCGTTCGCAATCCGCTCGATCGCCTTGCGCAGCCGCACCAGCACAGCGTCGTCGAAGGCGCGAGTGTTGACCTCCAACACCGCATGATCAGCGATCACGTTCGCCGCGGTCCCGACATGCATCGAGCCGACGGTCACCACCGCGGGCTCGGTCGCGGCGATCTCCCGCGACACGATCGTCTGCAGCTTGAGCACCACAGACGCCGCCAGCACCGCCGGGTCGACCGTGGTTTCCGGCCGCGACCCATGCCCGCCGCGACCGTGCAGGGTGATCCGCAAGGTGTCGGTCGCCGCCATGATCACGCCCGGACGAGTCAACACCCACCCGGCGGGACCAGGCACGATGTGCTGTCCGAAGACCACGTCAGGACGCCCGACCCGGTCGAAGAGGCCGTCGCGAACCATTCCCGCGGCCCCGTCCCCGGCCTCTTCCCCAGGCTGGAACACCGCGAGCAGCGTGCCGGACCACTCGTCCCGCGAAGCCGCGAGAAGATGCGCGGCACCGGAGAGCCACGTCGCGTGCATGTCGTGTCCGCAGGCATGCATCAGCGGCACGTCGCGGCCTTCGGAGTCGACGCCGCGCGCAGTGCTCGCGTACGACAGCCCCGTCTGCTCCTCGACCGGCAACGCGTCGATGTCCGCGCGAAGCAGCACAGTCGGTCCTTCGCCGTTACGCAGGACGCCTACGACGCCAGTGCGACCGATGCCGGTGTGCACCTCGAAGCCGTCTTCAGTCAGCCGTCGCGCCAGCTCTGCCGCCGTACGGGTTTCGGTGAACGCCAGCTCGGGATGAAGGTGCAGATCGACGTACAGCGCTTCAAGCTCCGGCAGTGCCGCTTCAAGCGGAGCCAGGACACGCTCGGTGGTCTCGGTGGTCACGATGCTCATCGTGGCAGGCTTACCCACCGTGAGCACGAACACGCCTCTTCCTGACCTTTCCGACGACGTCTGCGCGCGGCTGCGCGAAGCGTTCCGACGCACCGGCTACGACGCTGACGGCGTCGTCGACGCGCTCGGCGGCGCGGCGCACACGGCGCTCGGCCGCGGCGAGCCCGAACCGGCCCGCCGCGCGAGCCTCGACGCCGGGGATCTCGGCGTCTTCATCCGGCTGTTCCTGCTCGGTCTCGCCGAGCCGGAGAAGACCGTCTCGTCGGCGTTCGCCCCGCTCAGCGCGGACGACGCGGTGGCCGCGGGCATCCTGCGGACCGTCGGGGACGAGTTCCGCGCCGCGCTCGACATCCGGCCGCACGGCGACGACGACGGCTCGTGGTGGGTCGTCTCCGACCTCGACGCCGACATGCTCGGCCACGTCGTGCCCGAGGACCACGTGCTCGGCGTCGGGCACGCGTCGCTGAGCCTGATCCGCGCGACCAGCCGCCGCCCCGTCGGCACGCTGCTCGACCTGGGCACCGGCAACGGCGTCCAGGCGCTGCACGCGACCCGGCACGCGCAGCGAGTGACCGCGACCGACGTGTCGGCCCGCGCGCTCGCCCTCGCCGCGGGCACGTTCCGGCTGAACGAACTGGAGGTTGAACTGCTGCGCGGCGAGTGGTTCGCGCCAGTCGCGCGCCGCCGCTTTGACCAGGTCGTGTGCAATCCGCCGTTCGTGGTCGGCCCGCCGCGCGTCGACTACACCTACCGCGACTCCGGCCTGGCCGGCGACGACGCGAGCGCGCTGGTCGTCCGTCAGCTGCCGAGCTTCCTCAACGACGGCGGCACCGGTCAGCTCCTCGCGTCGTGGCTGCACCGACGCGGAGAAGACTGGGGCGACCGCGTCGCGCGCTGGCTGCCGCCTGAGACCGACGCCTGGTTCGTACAGCGCGACGTCGCCGACCCGGGTCTGTACGTCGGCACCTGGCTGCGCGACGAAGGCATCGACCCACGCTCGCCCGAAGGCCGCGCTAAAGCCGCAGCGTGGCTCGACTGGTTCAGCGAAAACGACGTACAGGGCATCGGATTCGGCTTCGTGACACTGCGGCGCGCAAACGGTCAGACGCCGACTGTCGTCTGCGAAGACCTTCGACAGGCTTACGACGACCCGCTCGGCCCTGAAGCAGCGAACTGGCTCGACCGCGTCGAGTGGCTACGTACGCACGGCGACAATGTGTTGGACGTAGCGTTTCGGGTACCCGAGACAGTGCTGCTTGAACGCGTCGATTCACCCGGCGACGAAGGCTGGGAAACGACCGTGCGTCGGCTGCATCGCACTGACGGACCGGGTTGGCAGCACGAAGTCGACGAACTCACGACGCGGCTTCTCGCGGGTTGCCGCGGGGCGCTGCCGTTGTCGGATCTGCTGGATCTGCTGTCCGCCGCGCAGGGCCTCGATTCGGCCGAGCTGACCGCCTCCGCGTTGCCGATCGTCCGCGAACTCGTGCGGCACGGCATGCTCGTGCCCGGTTCGCCGCAGTGAGGGCGGTGGCGGCGCGGGTCACCCGCGCGAGCGTGACCGTCGCGGGGGAGATCGCCGGAGAGATCAAGGAACCGGGCCTGCTCGTGCTGCTGGGCGTGCACCGTGACGACGATCTCGGGAAAGCCGAAACGATGGCTCGCAAACTGCACGAACTCCGGTTGCTGCGCGACGAAGAATCCTGCGCGACGACCGGCGCTCCGCTGCTCGTGGTGTCGCAGTTCACGCTCTACGGCGACACCCGCAAGGGCCGTCGCCCGTCGTGGACCGCCGCCGCCCGGCCGGAAATCGCCGAGCCCCTGGTGGACGCCGTGGTCGCGGAACTGCGCGGCCGCGGCGCCACCGTCTCGACCGGACGGTTCGGCGCGGAGATGGCGGTGGAAAGCGTGAACGACGGCCCGTTCACCGTTCTCATTGAGGTCTAGACCACATTGGATCGGCGCGCGTAACATCGAAGGCGCGGGGCGCGATTCGCACGCATTTCCCGGAGCGGGGCGGTTCTCAGCAAAACCTCAGTTTTGGTGGAGCAACCGCGAGGCGGGTACGCCCGTCCTCATTTCAGCGAGCCGGGAACGTTTCAGGTTCCCGGGGCGTTGAGACCAGTGTCCAGCCAAGCCGGCTGGGCCCGCGGACACGGGATTCCACAGGCCCCGTCCCGCAGGCGCCGGCGAGACACGTTCAGCCCGTGACCGGGGAGGCAGAATGTCAGTCCAGACTCTCGAACGCGAAGCGCGCGGGATTCGCGAGCGCCGGATTCCAGCACAGCAGACCGAGGAGCGTCCGAGCGTGGGGGCGCTCACCGACGCCGACCTCGACGCTCAGAGCCCCGCCGCCGACCTGGTGCGCGTGTACCTGAACGGCATCGGCAAGACCGCGCTGCTCACCGCGGCCGACGAGGTCGAGCTGGCGAAGCGGATCGAGGCCGGGGTCTTCGCCCAGCACATGCTCGACACCGCCGAGGACCTCACGCCGCAGCGCCGCAAGGAGCTGCGCGCGCTGATGCGCGACGGCCACGTCGCGAAGAACCACCTGCTGGAGGCCAACCTCCGGCTCGTGGTGTCGCTCGCGAAGCGCTACACCGGACGGGGCATGCCGCTGCTCGACCTGATCCAGGAGGGGAACCTGGGCCTGATCCGCGCGGTGGAGAAGTTCGACTACTCCAAGGGGTTCAAGTTCTCCACGTACGCCACGTGGTGGATCCGCCAGGCCATCACGCGCGGAATGGCGGACCAGGGCCGCACGATCCGGCTGCCGGTTCACCTGGTCGAGCAGGTGAACAAGCTGGCGCGGATCCGCCGCGACCTGCACCAGCAGCTGGGCCGCGACGCGACGCACGAGGAACTGAGCGCCGAATCGGGCATTCCGGTGCACAAGATCTCCGACCTGCTCGACCAGTCGCGCGACCCGGTGAGCCTCGACATGCCGGTGGGCACCGAGGAAGACGCCCCGCTGGGCGACTTCATCGAGGACTCCGAGGCGACCGACGCCGAGAGCGCGGTGATCTCCGGTCTGCTGCAGGACGACCTCCGTCGTGTCCTGGCGACGCTGGACGACCGCGAACAGCACGTCATCCGGCTGCGCTACGGCCTCGACGACGGCCAGCCGCGCACGCTCGACCAGATCGGCAAGCACTTCGGCCTGTCCCGCGAGCGCGTGCGGCAGATCGAGCGCGAGGTCATGGCGAAGCTGCGCCAGGGCGAGCGCGCCGACCGGCTGCGGGCGTACGCCAGCTGAGTTTCTTCCCTCTCCGGGGCCGGGGTTCGGGGCCCGGGTTCCGGAGAGGGCGGAGAAGCCTGCCGGCGAGCTGATTCGGGCTGCCGCGGCAGGCTGACCGGGCGTGGGGTCCGGTGAGCCACAGGCCGCGGCAAGCACGCGGGCAGGCAGGTCGAGGTTTCCGCGGGGACCGGGTGGGGCCCGGTCGAGCGGGGCGGAAGCTTTCGGCCGCATCCATCAATTCGGTGAGCAGCGGGTGGTGCCGCTGGCTGCTGTTTCGGTGGGCAGCGGGCGGTGCCGCTGATCGCTACTTCAGCGGCCAGCGAGCGGTGCTGCTAGCCGCGACTTCAGTGGCCAGCGAGCGGTGTCGCTGGGAGCGACTTCGATCGGCAGCAAGTGGTGCCGCTGATCGCGGCTTCAGCGGCCAGCGGGCAATGCGACTAGCCGCGGCTTCAGCGGCCAGCCAGCGGTCCCACTAGCCAGCGACTTCGATCGGCAACAAGTGGTGCCGCTGATCGCCACTTCAGCGGCCAGCAAGCGGTGCTGCTAGCCGCGACTTCAGCCGCCAGCCAGCGGTGCGCTGATCGCAATTTCGGTCGCCAGCAGGCGGTGCCGACCGATCGCGACTTCAGTCGCCAGCAGGCGGTGCCGACCGATCGCGACTTCAGTCGCCAGCAGGCGGTGCCGCTGGCCGCCGCATAACCCTCGGTTCGATCTCCGGACCGAGGTTTTCTCATGCCCAGACCACGATCTCACCCACCCCGGCCACCCCGGCGACCGCCGGGCAATTGACGACAAATCGCCTCATCAACACCACCAGCCTCACGAGCCACTTGAGCCCCATCAACCCCTTTAGCCCCCGTAGCGCGCACGATCCTCCTTCCGTGCCCCGATTCATCCCATTAATCCCCCTTCGAGTTACACCCACCGCAATCCCGTCACCACTCTGTGCACCCGATCGTGGAATTCGCGTCTCGTTCGCGTTTCACGGTTCCGGGCACTGGGTAGCAAGCGTTCGCGACCCCCGCTGTGCGGCGTCCGGTCAACGCGCCGGCGGGGGTCCCGTTAGTCACGCGGGACGGGTGTGTGCGCATCCGGTCCGCTTTCCCCGGGAGGTCGGGTCCGTCGGGGTGGGCCCGGCCTCCCGACCATGCCTGCCGGGAAGCCCGCGGAAAGCACCGTCGGCGTGCGCTATCCCACAGCGTCCCCGCGCCGGTGCGACCGGGCGGAATCCGCTGAGTACCGTGAGCCAATCCCGATCAGGGCAAAGGAGCCTCGCTGTGCCGCCCACCACGTTCCAGCACACCGAAGTCCTGCCGCTCGGCAAGGACACCACCACCGAATACCGGCTGGTCACCGCCGACGGCGTCGAGACTGTCGAAGCCGCCGGGCGGAAGTTTCTGAAGGTCGATCCGGAAGCGCTGACGACGCTCGCGCGCACGGCGATCACCGACATCCAGCACCTGTTGCGCACGTCACACCTGCAGCAGCTGCGCGCGATCGTCGACGACCCCGAAGCCAGCGGCAACGACCGGTTCGTCGCGATGGACCTGCTCCGCAACGCGGCCATTTCGGCGGGCGGCGTGCTGCCGATGTGCCAGGACACCGGCACCGCGATCGTCATCGGCAAGCGCACCGAGGGCGTGCTGTCCGGCGGCGACGACGAGCGCGCCCTCTCGCAGGGCATTTTCGACGCCTACCAGCAGCTCAACCTGCGCTACTCGCAGATGGCCCCGATCAACTTCTGGGAAGAGCGCAACACCGGCACGAACCTTCCCGCGCAGGTCGAGCTCTACCACAAGGATTCGGACGCGACGGATCCGTCGTACGAGTTCCTGTTCATGGCCAAGGGCGGCGGCAGCGCCAACAAAACGTTCCTGTACCAGGAAACCAAGGCGGTCTTGAACCCGAAGCGGCTCGCCCGGTTCCTGGACGAGAAGCTGCGCAGCCTGGGCACCGCCGCGTGCCCGCCGTACCACCTGGCGATCGTCGTCGGCGGCATGTCGGCCGAGTTCAACCTCAAGGTCGCGAAGCTCGCCTCCGCGCGCTACCTCGACAACCTGCCCGCCGAGGGTTCTGAACTGGGCCACGCGTTCCGCGACCGCGACCTCGAGCAGCAGGTGCTGGAGATGACGCGCCAGTTCGGCATCGGCGCCCAGTTCGGCGGCAAGTACTTCTGCCACGACGTCCGGGTGATCCGTCTCCCCCGCCACGGCGCGAGCTGCCCGGTCGGCGTCGCCGTCTCGTGCTCGGCCGACCGCCAGGCGAAGGCGAAGATCACCAGCGAAGGCGTGTTCATCGAACAACTCGAACGCGACCCGGCCCGCTTCCTCCCGGACGTCACCGAGGACGACCTGTCCGACGAGGTCGTGTCGGTCGACCTCAACCAGCCGATGGACCAGATCCGCGCACAGCTGGCGCAACTGCCGGTGAAGACGCGCCTGTCGCTGACCGGCCCGCTGGTCGTGGCCCGCGACATCGCGCACGCCAAGATCGCCGAGCGCCTGGACGCCGGCGAGGAGATGCCGCAGTACCTCCGCGACCACCCGGTCTACTACGCGGGCCCGGCGAAGACCCCCGACGGCTACGCGTCCGGTTCGTTCGGCCCGACCACGGCCGGCCGGATGGACTCGTACGTCGCCCAGTTCCAGGCCGCGGGCGGCTCGCTGGTGATGCTGGCGAAGGGCAACCGCTCGAAGCAGGTCACCGCCGCCTGCAAGGAACACGGCGGCTTCTACCTGGGCTCCATCGGCGGCCCGGCCGCACGGCTGGCGAAGGACTGCATCAAGAAGGTCGACGTCCTCGAGTACGCCGAACTCGGCATGGAAGCAGTCTGGAAAATCGAGGTCGAAGAGTTCCCCGCGTTCATCGTCATCGACGACAAGGGCAACGACTTCTTCTCCGAAACCAGCGAACCGGTTCTGCAAATCAGCTTCCGCTGATCTCCAAGCACGCCGAGGTCACCCGGGAAACATCCCGCCCAACCGGGCGAGAGTCTTCTCGATGGCCTCGGCGTTGCGCTTGGGAAACCCCAGCAACCGAATCGCGAGCGGCGACCGAGCAGTAGACCAGTCAAAGGTCTCGGTGACTTCGGTGTGCCCGTCCCCCGTCGGCTCAAGCAGCCAGCGCCACCGATGCCCCGCGAAGTGCCGCCAGGCAATCAGCCGATTCTCCTCGAACTCGACCACGGTGTTCTGAATCCGGTACGGCGCCCCCATCCGCATCTCCATGCCGAACTCGGAGCCCAACGACAACCGATCCGGCGCCGCCCCACGACTGGCGCGCACCGTCCCGGACCCGTCGATGAGCGGATGCTGAGCCGGATCGGCAAGCAACGCGAAAATCCGTTCCGGCGCAGCAGCAACCACCGCACTGCGCGAAACCTGGCGAGTTCCCATAGCCGCAAAGCCTAGAGCCGTACAGCCACTGAGGCCATCGACGCACCCCCGAACAGCCCAACGCGTCCACTGTGGACTCCCAACAAGAAGTACGTGAGGGGAACCCTGAGGGACTCAGAGTCCCCCAGGGTTCCCCTCACGGACCACCCACCGCCGCAACGCACCCAACGCCACATTCGGTGCGTCCCACGCACCCAACGCCACATTCGGTGCGTCACATGCACCCAACGCCACATTGGGGCGCAAGCCCCGCCCCACCGCGAACCGCAGCCGACGCACCCAACCATCGAGGCACCCACACCACCCCCGCACCCCGATACGAAGCCAAAAACGCGGCACGGGGGTGCTTGTCAAGGCATCTTTCCCGCCTTGACAAGCAC
>NZ_JBHZAG010000123.1:0-21816 GCF_042754125.1 Amycolatopsis sp. NPDC059235 | reverse complement strand
AGCTGCACCTGCGCGCCGGCTGAGCTTTACCCGATTGTCCGTGAAGGGCTCCTTGTGGGAATCTGATTCCCTCAAGGAGCCCTTCACGGACCTCCGCATCGCGTACCGAGCCGGCCCCTCGCCGGAGCCAGACCGCTCCACCGCCCCGTCGCACATCGGGGCGCTCCGAACCCCTCCGCGCCGGGGGATAGGCTGCCCGTCATGAGTGCGGTCTACGACTGCGGCAAGCGCGAATCCCGAGCCGAAGGCCTGTCCGCGGCGGCTGCCGCGGTGCGGTCGAGCCGGCTGGTCGTCCTGCCGACGGACACGGTGTACGGCATTGGCGCCGACGCGTTCGACTCCGGCGCCGTCCAGGCGTTGCTGCGGGCGAAGAACCGCGGCCCGGACATGCCGGTCGGCGTTCTCGTCGGTTCCTGGTCCACTGTGGACGGTCTGGTGCTCGGCGTTCCGCCGCAGGCGCGCGCGCTCATCGAGGCGTTCTGGCCCGGCGACCTGTCGATCGTGCTGCCGCACGCGCCGAGTCTGCAGTGGAATCTCGGCAACTCGCGCGGCACGGTGATGCTGCGGATGCCGTTGCACCCGGTCGCGCTGGAGCTGCTTCGCGACGTCGGCCCGATGGCGGTGTCGAGCGCGAACGTCTCCGGGCGTCCGCCCGCCTCGACCGCCGAGGAAGCTCAAGAGCAGCTCGGCGATTCGGTGTCGGTGTACCTCGACGGCGGGTCGAGCGGCGAAGCGGTGGCGTCGTCCATCGTGGACCTCACCGGCGACAAGCCGGTGGTGCTGCGCGAGGGCGCGGTCACGAAGGCCGCCATCGCCGAGGTGATCGGCGTCGCCGAGGAGACGCTGGACTGAGCCGGGCAAGTGACTGCCGTTCACCGGCACCGCACGCGGGCGCGGTAGCGTGGCGCGGTGACTCCGACCTCCCGGCGGGCGTGACGCGGTCATGCCTGTAGTCCAAGGACTTCTCCCGATCCGGGAGTACCTGCTCGTCGCGCTGACGGCGACCGCGGTGACCTATCTGCTGACCGGCGTCGTGCGGCGCGTGGCCATCCGGATCGGCGCGATCGCCAACCCTCGCGCGCGCGACGTGCACGTCAAGCCGATCCCGCGGATGGGCGGCGTCGGCATCTACCTCGGGATCGCCGCGGCGATGGGCCTCGCGCACCAGCTTCCCGCGCTCAGCCACGGTTTCGACGTCTCCTACGACGCGGTCGGCGTGCTGCTCGCGGCGGGCGTCATCTCGCTCATCGGCATCCTGGACGACCGGTTCGAACTCGACGCGTGGACGAAGCTCGCCGGACAGGTCATGTGCGCCGGGATCCTCGTCATCTTCGGCGTGCAGTGGGTGTCGTTCTGGGTGCCGTGGGGCGGAAACGGCGATTCCATCGGCTCGGTGCTGGTGCTGGACAAGAACCAGGGCGCGCTGCTGACCGTCGTCATGGTCGTCGTCATGGTCAACGCGATGAACTTCGTCGACGGCCTCGACGGGCTGGCCGGCGGGCTCGGCTTCATCGCCGCGACGGCCACCTGCGCGTTCTCGCTCGGCCTGCTCGACAACGCGGGCGGCGACTTCGGCGCGTACCCGCCCGCGCTCATCGCCGCCGCGCTCGCCGGAGCCTGTCTCGGTTTCCTGCCGTACAACTTCCAGCCGGCAAAAATTTTCATGGGCGACTCCGGATCGATGATGATCGGCCTGATGCTCGCCGGAGCCACCACGTCGGCGAGCGGGCGAGTCAACTACACCCGGTTCTCCGCCTCGGACGCGCTGGCCCTGCTGTCCCCGCTGGTGGTCGTCGTCGCGGTGCTTTTCGTGCCGGTGCTCGACCTCGTGATGGCCGTCGTCCGGCGCACGCGGCGCGGGCAGAGCCCGTTCGCCGCCGACAAAATGCATCTGCACCACCGGTTGCTGGAAATCGGCCATTCGCAACGGCGCGCGGTGCTGCTGATCTATTTGTGGGCCGGAATTCTCTCTTTCGGCGCGGTCTCCATCACGATTTTCGACAGCCCGGTCGTGTTCTGGGCGATTGGCGCGGCACTGGTGATGGCGGTGCTCGTTTCACTGGTGCCGAGACTGCGTTCCCGGCACCGCCACGGCGTGTGAGACCGCGGGCGGTCTATACTGGCGGGTCGAACCGAACGAGGAGCTAATGCAGTGAGCGACACCGAGACGCCGGAGACGACGCCCGAGACGTCCGAGGCCGCGTCCCAGGCCAAGGCTCCGGAGAACCCGCACGCCGCTCCGGTGCGCCAGCTCGCGCGCTCGATGACGCGGGCCTCGCTGCTGTTCACCCCGCCGTTCATCCTGGTCTGCATTGTTCTTTTCACCGTCCTCAACGGACTGCACGGCTTCCTCGGCGCACTGGTCGGCGGCGTGCTGGCGATGGTCGCCTCGCTCTCGACGCTGGGCATGATGAAGGTATCCGCCGGACAGGACCCGTCGCTGGTGATGCTCATCGCGCTCGGCGGTTACGCGGCGAAGGTCATCCTGCTGTTCCTCGCGCTCACTCTGCTCAAGGGCGTCACCGTGCTGCACCCGCTTTCGCTCGGGATCACGATGATCGTCGCCATTCTCGTGGCCGCCGCGGTGGAGTTCGCGACATTCCGCAAAGCGCGTATCCCGACCATCATTCCCGCCTCGAATTGACGGATTCGGGACAAGGGTCCCAGCCGGACCCGGGACCTAGGTCCTGGACCATTCGGCTGGTAAGGAGTACGCCTGTACGGCACTGATTGACCTGCTGGTATGGTCCGCGTCATGGGTGGCGGCCTCGGCCGCGCACTCCCGACGACGAACCGCGATCAGCAGTGTGGCGACCGGATGGTTCCGCCTCTCTCACCTGGTCCGAAGTAGACCGCAGGGCAGTGTTCACGCGAGACATCCCACGTGCGCGGACCGGCTAATGGACTCCGCGCGCGGTGGGTACCGCCGCCTCCGGCGTCCCGATGAGTATCGGGTACGTTAAGTCCAGATCGTGACGATTCCCCCGGCGGAGTGAACGCCGGCCGGGAGAACCGGGAGGAGCCCAGTGGCCGCGCTGGTACTGACCGAGGGTGCGACCTTCGCGCCCCCTGGCGCCGAAAGCTTTGAGCTGCCGCCGTTGTTCGGCTTCGTCACGAAGCCGATGCTTCTGGTGGTGCTCTCGGTGATCATCATCGCGGGGTACTTCCTGCTGGCGACGCGCAAGCTGAAGGTCGTTCCGACCAAAGGCCAGTTCGTGGCCGAGGGCATCTACGACTTCGCGCGCAACAACATCGCCCGCGAGCAGATCGGCTCGAAGGACTTCCAGCGCTTCGTGCCGGTGATCTTCGCGTTGTTCACCTTCATCCTGCTGAACAACCTCTACGGGGTCATCCCGTTCCTGCAGTTCCCCACCATGGCGCGGTTCGGGTTCCCGATCGCGTTGTCGGTGCTCGTGGTTTACCCGATGTACCACTACGTCGGGATCAAGAAGCACGGGCTCGGCGGGTACTTCAAGAAGGAACTCGCGCCCGCCGGCGTCCCCGGCGCGGTGCTTCCGCTGTACGCACTGATCGAGTTCGCGGAAAAGTTCTTCCTGAACCCGCTCACGCTCGCCATCCGTGTTTTCGCGGCCATGTTCGCGGGACACCTGATCCTGGCGGTCTTCACCCTCGGCGGCTCCTTCCTGCTGACCGAGACCTCGAGCATCGCGCTGAAGCCGGTGTCGCTGGTGGCGTGGATCTTCGCCATCGGCCTGACGTTCCTGGAAGCGTTCATCCAGTGCCTCCAGGCGTACATCTTCGCCCTGCTGTCCGCGGGGTACATCGGCGCCGCGCTGGCGTCGGAGCACTGAGAACACCTAAAGACCCCGATCCGCGTGAGTGCGCGGACCGAAGTGAAGGGAAACGCACGTGAGCAACATCGTTCTGGCCCAGCAGGCCGCCGAAGCCGTCAGCATCAACAAGGGCCTCGCCGCGATCGGCTATGGCCTGGGCGCGATCGGCCCCGGCATCGGTGTGGGCCTGATCTTCGCCGCGGTGATCAACGGCACCGCGCGTCAGCCGGAGGCCCAGAGCAAGCTGCAGGGCATCGGTTACGCCACCTTCGTGCTCACCGAGGTGCTGGCCCTGATCGGTATCGTCATCTACTTCATCGCCTCCGCCTGAGTCGTCCGCTCTCGCGTAAGGAGACGTTGTGCTGAAGACCGAAGTGGTGCTCGCATCAGAGAACCCGATCGTTCCGGCGTGGCCGGAAGTGATCCTCGGCATCGTCGCCTTCCTGATCCTGCTGTTCATCCTCAAGAAGTACGTCGTCCCTCGTTTCGAGAAGGCGTACGAGGAGCGGGCGCAGAAGATCGAAGGCGGGATCGAGAAGGCCGAGAAGGCTCAGGCAGAGGCCGAGAAGGCGCTGTCGGAGTACAAGGCGCAGCTGGCGGACGCCCGTTCCGAAGCCGCGAAGATCCGCGACGACGCCCGGCTCGAAGCCGAGCAGATCAAGGCGGAGCTGCGGGAGCAGGCGGAGTCCGAATCCCAGCGGATCGTGGCGCAGGGCCACGCCCAGCTGCAGGCGCAGAAGGCGCAGATCGTCGCCGAGCTGCGGGCCGAAATGGGCCGCAACGCGGTCGAGCTGGCCGGCCGCATCGTCGGCGAGTCGCTCGAGGACGAGGCGCGCCGTCGCGGCACCGTCGACCGGTTCCTCGCGGAGCTGGACACCGCCGGGGCCACTAACGGAGCGGGGAAGTAACCAGAGATGACGCTGCATGCTGCGAGCCGTGAAGCGCTCGACCTCGCCGAGGAACGCCTCGGCGAGGTGCTGGCCGGCGCGGGTGCCGATCCCGCGAAGGTCGGGGACGAGCTGCTCTCGGTTGTCGACCTCCTTGACCGCGAAATCGGCCTGCGCCGCGCGGTCGGCGATTCTTCGGTCGCGCCGGAGAGCCGCCAGGGCCTGGTCCGCCGCCTGTTCGACGGAAAGCTGAGCGAGCAGGCCCTGAAGGTGCTCGACACCGTGGCGGGCAGCCGCTGGTCCAGTCCCCGCGAGCTGGTGGACGGGCTCGAATCGATCGGCCGTTCGGCGCTGCTCACCGCCGCCGAAAAGGCCGGGAACGTCGAAACCGTCGAGTCTCAGCTGTTCCAGGTCGCGCGGATCGTCGCGGGCGCCCCGGAACTCGAGGCGGCGCTGTCCGACCTGACCGCTCCCGCGGAGGCGAAGCGGACCCTGGTCCGCGGGCTGTTCGCGGGCAAGGTCGACGCGGTCGTCGAGACCCTGGTCGAGCAGGCCGTGCAGCGCGCCAAGGGGCGCGGCATCGGCAACGCGCTCGACAAGCTGGTCGCGCTGGCCGCCGAGCGGCGCGAGCGCTCGGTCGCGTACGTGACCTCGGCGAACGCGCTCACCGACGAGCAGCGGGCCCTTCTCGGGACCAAGCTCGACGGCATCTACGGGCGGCCGATCGCGCTGCACGTCGAGATCGACCCGGCACTCGGCGGCGGACTCGTCGTCCGCGTCGGGGACGAGGTCATCGACGGCAGCACCTCCGGGCAGCTGGCGGCCGTGCGCCGCACGCTGAGCCGGGCCTGAGCGGCACTACAGACTTTGCACACTGGACAGAAGAGAAGCGAGAGCGGGAACGAAATGGCGGAGCTGACGATCTCCTCGGACGAGATCGCCCACGCGATCGAGAATTACGTCTCGAGTTACGCCCCTTCCGTGGAGCGGGAAGAGGTCGGCGTCGTCGCCGACGCCGGTGACGGCATCGCCCACGTCGAAGGGCTGCCCTCGGCCATGGCCAACGAGCTGCTCGAGTTCCCGGGCGGCGTGCTTGGCGTGGCACTGAACCTGGACGCGCGCTCCATCGGCGCCGCGATCCTCGGCGACTTCGAGAGCATCGAAGAAGGCCAGCAGGTCAAGCGGACCGGTCAGGTCCTCTCGGTGCCGGTCGGCGAAGGTTACCTCGGCCGGGTCGTCAACCCGCTCGGCCACGCCATCGACGGCCTCGGCGAGATCGAGACCACGACCCGGCGTCCGCTGGAGGTCAAGGCCGCCTCGGTGGTCGAGCGCCAGCCGGTGGCCGAGCCGCTGCAGACCGGCATCACCGCGATCGACGCGATGACCCCGATCGGGCGCGGCCAGCGCCAGCTGATCATCGGCGACCGCAAGACCGGCAAGACCGCGGTCGCGGTGGACACGATCATCAACCAGAAGGCCAACTGGGAGACCGGCGACCCGAAGAAGCAGGTTCGCTGCATCTACGTCGCGGTCGGCCAGAAGGGCTCCACGATCGCCTCGGTGAAGTCGGCGCTCGAAGAGGCCGGCGCGATGGAGTACACCACCATCGTCGCGGCCCCGGCTTCGGACTCGGCCGGCTTCAAGTGGATCGCCCCCTACACCGGCTCGGCCATCGGCCAGCACTGGATGTACGAGGGCAAGCACGTCCTGATCGTGTTCGACGACCTGACCAAGCAGGCCGACGCCTACCGCGCGATCTCGCTGCTGCTGCGCCGCCCGCCGGGCCGCGAGGCGTTCCCCGGCGACGTCTTCTACTTGCACTCCCGTCTCCTCGAGCGTTGCGCGAAGCTCTCGGACGAGCTGGGCGCCGGCTCGCTGACCGGTCTGCCGATCATCGAGACCAAGGCGAACGACGTGTCGGCCTACATCCCGACCAACGTCATCTCGATCACCGACGGCCAGTGCTTCTTCCAGTCGGACCTCTTCAACGCCGGCCAGCGCCCGGCCATCGACGTGGGCATCTCGGTGTCCCGCGTGGGTGGCGCCGCGCAGGTCAAGGCGATGAAGAACGTCGCGGGCTCGCTGCGCATCGACCTGTCCCAGTACCGCGAGCTGGAGGCGTTCGCCGCCTTCGCCTCGGACCTGGACGACGCGTCGAAGGCGCAGCTGGAGCGCGGCGCCCGGCTGTACGAGGTGCTCAAGCAGCCGCAGTACTCGCCGGTTCCGGTCGAGGAGCAGGTCGCCACGGTGTACCTGGGCACGAACGGCTACTTCGACTCGGTCCCGACCGAGGACGTGCGCCGCTTCAACCTCGAGTTCCTCGACTCGGCGCGGCGCAAGCACGCCGAGGTGCTGGGCGCGATCCGCGACACCGGCAAGTTCGAGGACGACACCCGCGACGCGCTGATCGCGGCGGTGAACGAGTTCAAGAAGGAGTTCACCACCTCCGAGGGCAAGCCGCTCGAGTCGAACGCCGACGCGATGGCCGCCGAGAAGGTCGGGCAGGAGACCGTCAAGGTCAACAAGCCCGCCCCGAAGAAGTGAGCTGGTAGCCCATGGCCGCACAACTCCGGGAGCTTCGCTCGCGCATCAAGGCGACGAAGTCGATCGGCAAGATCACCAAGGCGATGGAACTCATCGCCACCGCGCGCATCACCAAGGCGCGCGCGAAGGTCGCCGCTTCCCGGCCGTACGCGGACGAGATCACCAAGGTGCTCTCGGCGCTGGCCGGCGCGGCGGCCAACCTCGACCACCCGCTCCTGGTCGAGCGCCCGAACCCGAAGCGCGCCGCCGTCCTGGTCGTCACCAGTGACAAGGGCCAGTGCGGCGGTTACAACTCCAACGTGCTGAAGGCGACCGAAGAGCTGCTTGCCCTCCTCAAGTCCGAGGGCAAGGACGTCGACGTCTACACCACCGGCAGCAAGGGCCTGAACTACTACCGGTTCCGCAACCGCCCGGTGACCGGCAGCTGGATCGGCTTCTCCGACCAGCCGGGCTACCCGGACGCGGTCGCGGCGGCCGAGACGCTGGTGCAGTCCTTCAACGCGGGTGTCGACGACGCTTCGGGGAACGCGGACGGCGTGCGCGGCGTGGACGAGATCCACGTCGTCTACACCGAGTTCGTGTCGATGCTGACGCAGCGCCCGGTCGCCAAGCGGGTCGCGCCGCTGGAGGTCGAGTACTCCGACGGCACGGACGAGAAGCCGGCCGGTCTGCTGCCGAGCTACGAGTTCGAGCCCAGTGCCGACAAGCTGCTCTCCGCGCTGCTGCCGAAGTACATCAACACCCGGCTGTACTCGGCGCTGCTGGAGTCGGCCGCTTCGGAGCTGGCGGCCCGCCGCACGGCGATGAAGGCCGCGTCGGACAATGCGAACGACCTGGTCGGCACCCTGACGCGGGAGATGAACCAGGCCCGGCAGGCGCAGATCACCCAGGAGATCTCCGAAATCGTCGGTGGCGCGAACGCGCTCACCGCAGCAGGAAGTGATGATTGATGACCAGTACTGAAGCCCCGCGCGCCAAGGGGCGCATCGTCTCGGTGACCGGGCCGGTCGTCGACGTCGAGTTCCCGCGCGGTTCCGTCCCCGACCAGTTCAACGCGCTCAAGGTCGAGATCGAGTTCGAGCAGCTCCGCAAGACGGTGACGCTCGAAGTCGCGGCTCACCTCGGCGACAACCTCGTGCGCACCATTTCGCTGCAGCCGCAGGACGGCCTCGTCCGCGGTGCGGAGGTCACCGACACCGGCGGCCCGATCACCGTTCCGGTGGGCGACAAGGTCAAGGGCCACGTCTACAACGCGCTCGGCGAGTGCCTCGACGAGCCCGGCTACGGCGACGACCTCGAGCGCTGGGGCATCCACCGCAACCCGCCGTCCTTCGACCAGCTCGAAGGCAAGACGGAAATGCTGGAGACCGGCCTGAAGGTCGTCGACCTGCTGACCCCGTACGTGCAGGGCGGCAAGATCGGCCTGTTCGGCGGCGCGGGCGTGGGCAAGACGGTGCTGATCAAGGAAATGATCACCCGTGTCGCCCGCAACTTCGGCGGTACGTCGGTGTTCGCCGGCGTCGGCGAGCGCACCCGTGAGGGCAACGACCTCTTCCTGGAGATGTCCGAGGACGGCGTCATCAACGACACCGCCCTCGTGTTCGGCCAGATGGACGAGCCGCCGGGCACGCGTATGCGCGTCGCGCTGTCCGCGCTGACCATGGCGGAGTACTTCCGCGACGTCCAGAACCAGGACGTGCTGCTGTTCATCGACAACATCTTCCGGTTCACCCAGGCCGGTTCCGAGGTGTCGACCCTGCTGGGCCGCATGCCTTCGGCCGTGGGCTACCAGCCGACGCTGGCCGACGAGATGGGCCAGCTGCAGGAGCGGATCACCTCGACCCGAGGCCGTTCGATCACCTCGATGCAGGCGATCTACGTGCCCGCGGACGACTACACCGACCCGGCCCCGGCCGCGACGTTCGCCCACCTGGACGCCACCACCGAGCTTTCCCGGTCGGTGTTCCAGAAGGGCATCTTCCCGGCGGTGGACCCGCTGGCGTCGACGTCGACGATCCTCGACCCGGCGATCGTGGGCGAGGACCACTACCGCGTCGCCTCCGAGGTCATCCGGATCCTGCAGAAGTACAAGGAGCTGCAGGACATCATCGCGATCCTCGGCATGGACGAGCTTTCCGAAGAGGACAAGCTCACCGTGCAGCGGGCGCGCCGGATCGAGCGCTTCCTGTCCCAGAACATGCTGGTGGCCGAGGCCTTCACGCAGATCCCGGGCTCCACGGTGCCGCTGGCCGAGACCATCGAGTCGTTCGACCGCATCACCAAGGGCGACTTCGACCACTACCCGGAGCAGGCGTTCCTGGGTATCGGCGGGCTCGAGGACCTCGAGAAGAAGTACCACGAGATCACCGGCAAGTGAGTGCGTGAGACCGGCGGGGGCACTGTCCATTGTGGACATCGGCCCCCGCCGTTCTCGTAACCGAAGCAAGACCTATTACACTCGGTGGTGACACCCCGAGCGAAGGAGTGCTACGTGGCTGAGATGTCCGTGGAGCTGGTTGCCGTCGAGCGCCGGCTCTGGTCGGGTACCGCCACCTTCGTGGTGGCGCAGACCACCGAGGGCGAGATCGGCATCATGCCCGGACACGAGCCGGTGCTGGGCCAGCTCGTCGAGGGTGGCGTGGTGAAGGTGAACACGACGGACGGCGACGTGCTGACCGCCGCGGTGCACGGCGGATTCCTGTCCGTCACCGGGACCGGGGTGAGCGTGCTCGCGGAGAGCGCCGAGCTGTCCGACGAAATCGACGTGGCCGCCGCGAAGGCAGCCCTCAGCACCGGCGACGAGGCCGAGCGGACGAGGGCCACGGCCCAGCTCCGCGCGGCTGGACAGTCGGTCTGAGCGGACTAGACGGGCAGGAGCCGGGCCGTGCAGATCGCTGTGGTGGTGCTAGCGCTCCTGATCGTGCTTGTCGTCGTGGTCGGCTGGTACGGCCAGCGGTGGATCCGGATGCGCCGCGGCGGCGGCGTCAGCGTCGCGCTGCGGTGGCGTCCGGACAGTCCCCGTTCGAGCTGGCATCTCGGCCTCGGCCGGTACGAGGGCGAGAAGTTCGTCTGGTACCGGGTGTGGAGCCTGCGCACCGGCCCGGATCGCGTGTTCCAGCGGGAAAGCATGCAGATCGCGGACCGGCGGGACCCGTCCGGTTCCGAGGCGTACGCGGTGCCTGAGGGGTCGACGGTGCTGCGCTGCGAGTCCTCGGACCAGGAAGCTATCGAGATCGCGATGGGGCCGGGTGCGCTGACCGGGTTCCTGTCGTGGCTCGAATCGGCTCCGCCGGGGCGAAGGCTCCCGCGAGCTTCGTGAGTTTTTCAGCCGGGTCCGCCATTGTGGCGGGCCCGGTTTTTGCTTCTCGTACGGCGGGTTCTGCGGCGCTACCCTGGGTGCATGGACGCCCGAGAACGGGAAGACCGCGCCCGCCGGTGGCAGACCTTGCCGAAGCCGGTGCGGCTCGAGGACCTCACTGTCGCCCAGGCTGTCGAACCGGGCCGCGATTCGACGTGGGACGTCGACTACGAGCGTTATTGGGCCGCGCAAGAAGCCAACTGGGCCCGGTAGTCAGAGCCGGGCCGTGACGGCGCGGACAAGCTCGGCGAACCGCGCCGGTTTCTCTCCGTGCACGTTGTGGCCGCTGTCCACCCGGACGACCTCGACGTCGTTGATCAGCGAGGCGATCCGCCGCGCGTCGTCCGCGTCGATCGCGCCTTGCAGGACGCCGTCCTCGCCGTATTTCCAGTTGGCGTGGACGAGGATCGTCGGCGCTTCGATCTTGCGCAGGGTCGCCTCGTGGTCGAACCCTTCGTCCCAGGCACCGGTGTAGAAGGCGTCGCCGAAACGCGGGTCGTAGTGCTCGACCGCGCGCTGCATGTCGTTCCAGCTCGGTGGCATGAAGAACACCGTGATCGGCCGGTCCGGATGCTTCTCCCGCCGCTTGAGCCCGGATCGCACGATCCGGGCCGCGCCGTCGCCGAAGAAGTCCCACAGCTTCTGGTGCTCGAACAGGTAGGCGCCCCAGTCGGATTCGCCGGACCGCAGATACGTGTGGCAGGCGGTGGCGAGATCGACCCAGTTCCAGGTTTTCTCCGCCCGCGGCAGCAGGGTGGTGAACAGCGGCGGGTCTTCCAGCACGAGCGCGCGGACCAGGTCCGGCCGGTTTCCGGCGAGCCAGGCCGCCAGCTGGCCGCCCGACGAATGCCCGGATACGACGACCCGCGTCCCGATGATGTCCTCGACGAACCGGGCCAGATCAGCCCCGATCGCGGCCGCGGTGTACTTCTCCGGCGTCCGGGCGGATCGACCGTGTCCGTGGACGTCGACCGCGTACACCGTGAAGTCCCGCGCCAGTTCCGGCAGCACGCGCGCGTAGCTCTGCCCATCTACGGCCTGTCCGTGGATCAGCAGGAGCGCTGGCTTGTCACCGGCCGGACCTCGGGCGTAATGGAGCTTCGAGCCGTTGACCACCGCGTCGTGTTCGGTGAACCCGGCACGCCGCGTGCGGGCCATCGCCCAGTCGTACGTCTTGAGGTTGCGGGCCGCCCAGCCGCCGGCGGCGAGGCCTGCCGCGGCGGGAACGGCGGCCGCGATCAGCCGCCCGGCTGCCACAGCACGTCGCCGTCCGGATTGGCCAGCCGGGCGAGGATGAACAGCAGGTCCGAGAGCCGGTTGAGGTACTTGGCCGCGATCGGGTTCGAGGTCTCCGGTTCGGCCTCCATCAGCGCCCACGCCGACCGTTCCGCGCGGCGGGAGACCGTGCGCGCCTGGTGCAGGAACGCCGCGCCCGGGGTGCCGCCCGGAAGGATGAAAGACGTGAGTTTCGGCAGCCGCTCGTTGAACTCGTCGCACCAGCCTTCGAGCCGTTCCAGGTACGCCTCGGTGATGCGCAGCGGCTCGTACGGCGGGTCCTCCTGGATCGGCAGGCACAAATCCGCGCCGACGTCGAACAGGTCGTTCTGGATCCGGCGCAGCACTTGCGCGATCTCGTCGGTGAGCCCGCCGAGGGCGATCGCCAGGCCGAGCACGGAATTGGCCTCGTCGGTGTCGGCGTAGGCGGACAGCCGGGCGGAAGTCTTGGGCACCCGGGAGCCGTCGCCGAGCGCGGTCGTGCCGCTGTCGCCGACCTTCGTGTAGACCCGGTTGATACGAACCACCATACGTTCGACTCTACCGGCCCGGGTTCGGGCAAAACTGGGCGAGAGGGCATGATTGGCGGCCATGAGCGAGCACTTCGACGTGCATGGCGGAGCCCGGCTGGTCGGCGAGGTCGACGTGGTCGGCGCCAAGAACAGCGTGCTGAAACTGATGGCCGCGGCACTGCTGGCCGAAGGCACCACGACCATCACGAACTGCCCGCAGATCCTGGACGTCCCGCTGATGGGCGACGTCCTGCGCAGCGTCGGCTGCGAGGTGGAGATCGAGGGCGACACGGCGCGCATCACCACGCCCGCGGAGCTGTCGCACCGCGCCGATTCGGCGGCGATGGGCAAGCTGCGCGCGTCGGTGTGCGTGCTGGGCCCGCTGGTCGGCCGCCTGAAGCAGGCGGTCGTCGCGCTGCCCGGCGGCGACGCGATCGGCCAGCGTCCGCTGGACATGCACCAGAACGGCCTCCGCAAACTCGGCGCGACGAGCACCATCGAGCACGGCTGCGTCGTCGCGAAGGCCGAAACGCTGGTCGGCACCCAGATCTGGCTGGACTTCCCGAGCGTCGGGGCGACCGAGAACATCCTGATGGCGGCCGTGCTCGCCGAGGGCACGACGGTGATCGACAACGCCGCCCGCGAGCCGGAAATCGCCGACATCTGCACGATGCTGACCGAAATGGGCGCGAAGATCGAGGGCGCGGGCACCTCGACGCTGACCGTCCACGGCGTCGAACAGCTGAACCCGACCGAACACCGCGTGATCGGCGACCGCATCGTAGGCGCGACCTGGGCGTTCGCCGCCGCGATGACCCGCGGCGACCTGACCGTGCGCGGCGTGAACCCGCACCACCTCGACCTGGTCCTGGACAAGCTGCGCCTGGCCGGCGCGGAGGTGACGACCTACGACGACAAGGGTTTCCGAGTCGTCCAGCCGGAACGCCCGAAGGCGGTGGACTGGGTGACCTTGCCGTACCCCGGTTTCGCCACCGACCTGCAGCCGTTCGCGGTCGCGCTGTCGGCGGTGTCCGAGGGCACGTCGATGATCACGGAAAACGTGTACGAGGCCCGGTTCCGCTTCATCGAGGAAATGATCCGATTGTCCGGCGACGCCCGCACGGACGGCCACCACGCGGTGGTCCGGGGCGTGGAGAAGCTGTCGAGCGCGCCGGTCTGGGCCTCAGACATCCGCGCCGGGGCCGGGCTCGTGCTGGCCGGGCTGTGCGCGGACGGGGTGACCGAGGTGTGGGACGTATTCCACATCGACCGCGGGTACCCCCATTTCGTGGAGAACCTGAACCGGCTGGGCGCGCGGATCGACCGGGTGGCGGGAGAGCCGGAGCGGGCTTGAGCGGCGGCCGCACCGCGGCTGATTACGCGGAGTGGGACGAAGAGCGCTGCCGGGAGATCTAGATCGTCGACGGCGCAGTTCGTGATCGGCCAGCACGGTCGCGAACGCATCAGAGAATCATTCGGCGGCTGTCCCGCGGACTCGAATCAGCCTGCGGAAATGATCTCGCCGTGGAATTCGACGTCGACCTCCGGCTGCGCGATGTTCCGTTGCTGAACCGACGGCCGGATTTGGTCGTTTACGACGCTGATCTGCCTGTCGACGCGGTGCTCCGGCCGGAGCACTGCCGCCTTGTCGTCGAGGTGATGTCGCCAGGCTCGATCACTGTCGACCAAATCGACAAGCCCGCCGAGTACGCCGCTGCCGGAATCCCGCAGTTCTGGCGGATCGAGAACACCACCGACGAGGTCGGCGGGCTCACTGTCTTCTGCTACCGGCTCGACGCGACCACTCATTCCTACGTGCCGACCGGCGCACACCAGGGCACGCTCCGGGTCGCCACTCCGGTCGAGGTGTCAGTGGAGTTGACAACCTGCTCTGAGCGGCGGTGATTACGCGCGCAACGCGCGCACCACCAGGTCCGTCACCTGATCCAAATACCCTTCCTCCGCCGGAACCCCGCGCACGATCAGCCGCCAGTAAACGATGCCCGGCCCCAGGTCCAGCGCCATCTCGATATCCGTGTCCGCCGGGATCTCCCCGCGCTCGATCGCCCTGGTGAACACCGCCCGGTTGATCGCCCGCCGCGGTCCGCCGATTGCTTCGCGGGCGAATTCGGCCATTGCCGGGTTTTGGCGGGCTTCCGCGATCAGCCCGGGGAAAATCCGCGAAAACCGCGGATGCGCGATCCAGCCGTAAAGCGCCTCCAAGGTGGCTCGGATATCGCCGCGCAAGCTGCCGGTATCCGGGTCCGCCGCGCGTGCCAGGCTGAATTCCGCGATGACCGCGCCGATCATTTCGTCTTTCGACCGCCAGCGCCGATACAGCGCGCTTTTCCCGACCCCCGCGCGTTTCGAGACCGCTTCCATCGACAGCCTTCCGAAGCCGTGATCGGCCAGCTCGTCGATCACGGCTTCGGTGATGGCGTAGGTGACGTCGGGCTGCAGCACGGCAGCTCCGGTCGGCGTCCGGCGGGTCGTCATGCCGATGAGCATAGCGGGTGGACGATACGGTCCCGTCCCGTGTACGTTGGCGTCGAGACGATACCGTCTCGTCCGTTCCTGAGGAGGGGGTCCGATGCCACTCATCGATCACGCGCTCGACCTGCTGGTCCAGCACGACATGGCCGGATTCGTGCAGCTGTTCGCCGAAGACGCCGTGCTCGAGTTCCCGTTCGCCGCGCCCAGCGAGCCCAAGCGCGTCGAAGGCCGCGCCGCTCTGGCCGAGTACCTGCGCGACTACCCGAACCTGTTCGACGTGCGCGAGGTCGCCGCCAAGCGCGTGCACCAGACGACCGATCCGGAGGTCTCGATCGCGGAGTTCGAACTGGCCGGCATCGCGGTCGCCACGCAGAAGCCGTATCGCCTGGGCTACGTCGTGGTGCTGACTGTCCGCGATGGCCTGATCCACCGCTATCGCGACTACTTCAGCCCGCTCGCGGTGATCGACGTTCTCGGGGTTCCGGGTGTCTGACGTCCTCGTGCTCGGCTCGACCGGCACCACCGGCAGCCGCGTCGTGCGCGGTCTCGAGGCCGCCGGGGCACGTGCTCGGGCGGCGACTCGGAATCCCGTTAAGCCAGGCCAGATCCGCTTCGACTGGGACGAGCCAGCGACATACGGCCCCGCGCTGGCCGGGGTCTCGGCGGTCTATTTGATCGCCCCGGTCGCGGCCGATCCGCAGCCGCTCGTCGAGGAGTTTCTCAGCCACGCGCCGGACGCACGGGTGGTCCTGCTCAGTTCGTCCTCCGTGGACGAACACACTCCGGTGGTGGGCGGTCTGCCTGGCTTGGTCCGCCGTCAGCCGGGCTGGGCGGTGCTGCGGCCGTCGTGGTTCATGCAGAACTTCACCGCCGGGCACCTGGTCGGCGACAGCGCCCGCGCGGGCCGGATCGTGACCGCGACCGGCGACGCCAGGGTGGCGTTCGTGGACGCGGGCGACATCGCCGCGGTCGCCGTTCGCGCGCTGCTCGACCCGCAACCGCACAACACCGACCACCTCATCACCGGTCCGCGCGCGCTCAGCTACCACGAGGCCGCCGAGATCGTCGGGAAACGGCTCGGCCGTCCGGTCGTGCACGCTCCGGTTCCCACCCTTGAGTACCAGCGATTCCTGGTCCGCGACGGCCTTCCCGAGTCGTACGCCGAAATGCTCGCCTTGCTGGACGAGGCGATCCGCGGCGGCGCCGAGGACCGCGTGACCGACACCGTCGAGCGAGTCGCCGGACGACCCGCCCGTGACTTCCGCACTTTCGCGAAAGAGGAAATCCGATGAAGCCGCTGCTGTTCGAAGACGACCCGCAATTCTGGTTCGAAACCCTGATCGCCCTTGGCGAGATCGCCTACGGAGGCGCGGATTTCGGCGAGGTCGTCGCCACCGCGTCGACCATCAAGTCCGGTGACTACGACAGCTGGCACGACGCGTGGCTCGCCACCGCCGAACGGCTCTATGCCGAAGCCGCCACCATGCACCCGGTCAGCGCGCGCGACGCGTACCTGCGCGCCTCGACGTACTACCGCCGCGCCGAGTTTTTCTTGCACGGCAACCCCGAAGACCCGCGGATCAACTACGCCTACGAGCGCAACGTCGAGTGTTTCCAGCGTGCGGTGGAGACGGTCGACTACGTCGAACGGATCGAAATCCCCTACGACGGCCACGTCTTGCGCGGCTACTTCTACCGCGCTCCCGGCGACGGCCCGAAGCCGCTTCTGGTGGCGCACAACGGCTTCGACGGCAGCGCCGAGGACCTGCACTTCATGGGCGCGACGGCGGGCCAGGAACGCGGCTACCACGTGCTGACCTTCGACGGCCCCGGCCAGCCCAGCGCCGTCCACCGCGACGGGATGCTGTTCCGCCCGGACTGGGAGCACGTCGTCAGCCAGGTGCTCGACTACGCGCTCGCTCTCCCGGAGGTGATCCCGGAGAAGGTCGCGCTGATCGGCTGGAGCCTGGGCGGGATGCTCGCGCCGCGCGCCGCGGCGTTCGAGCCGAGGCTGTCGGCGGTCGTCGCGGTGGACGGGCTCTTCGACGCCGGCGCGGTTTTCGTGGAGCAGCTTCCGTGGGACCGCGACGAGGTCGTCCGCCGGGCGAAAGCGCCGGAGGACCCTGAGCTGGACGCTTTTCTAGCCGCCGCGCGGGAACAGAGCCCGACCGTGCGCTGGGCGCTGAGCCACGGCCGCTACGTGATGGGTGGCGCGACCGATCGCGAGTTCCTGGCGAAGTACCTCGAATACCACCTGTACGACGGCGTGGCCGAGCGCATCACCTGCCCGGCGCTGATCTGCGACGCTCCGGAGGACCTGTTCTTCACCGGTCAGCCGCAGCAGTTGTACGACCGGATCAGCGGCCCGAAGAAGCTGCTGAACTTCACCGCCGAGGAGGGTGCGGACGCGCACTGCCACGTCGGCGCGATGCGGCTCGCGAACGGCCGCATCTACGACTGGCTGGACGAGGTTCTCTGAACCGCTCTGAACCGCTCTGAACCGGGATCAGGCTTCCAGGGCCAGCGCCGCGCCGAAGCCGACCAGCGCGGTGCCGGTCACCCCGTCCAGCGCCCGGCGCACCTTGCGGCGGCTGAGCCACGCGCGGACCCGATGCACGAAGAACAGGAGGACCAGCAGCCAGATCGTGCCCAGCACGGCGACCGTGTACGCGAGCACCAGCGCGTCCCAGGTCGTCGTGCGCACCGGGTCGAGGAACTGCGGCAGCACCGACAGGTACAGCACCAGCACCTTGGGGTTCGTGATGTTCGACAGGAATCCCTCGCGCCACCGCCGGAAGCCGCTGGCGCGCTTGCGCTGGGGGTCGGCGACCGCGTCGTAGTTGCCGCGCCAGGCGCCGCGCAGCGCCTGGATGCCGAGGAAGAGGAGGTAAGCAGCGCCGAGCCACTTGAGCGTGAGGAACACCGGTTGCGAGCGGGCGATCACCACGCCGAGCCCGAGCGCCGCGGCGGTGCCCTGCACCGCGTTGCCGGCGAAGATGCCGGCGGTGGCCAGCAAGCCGCCGCGCGCCCCGCCGGACAGTGCGTTCTTCAACATCACCATCGTGTCCGGCCCCGGCGCGAGCACGATGAGGACCACGATCACCAGATAACTGCCGTACCCGCTCCACGTCACGTCTGACCACGGTAGATCCCGGATCGGCCGACGTCTCGCGGATTTCCGTCACACCGGTTCCGGCCGGCCGGGCAACCCGGGCGAACCGGACGGCGTGCACTCTTCGGGAGCGAGGAGGGCGTCATGTACCCACTGGCCGAGGATGAACAGCTGCTCTGGTCCGGGCGGCCGCAGCGCTACGTGCGCCGGTACGCGGACTACCAGAATTACGTCGCAGTGGCGGTGGGCTTCGGAACGATCGTCGCGACCGGCATCGTCGGCATCGTGATGTTCGACATCGATCCCGTCACGTTCAGCTTGTGGCCGAGCTTCTTCGTCCTGGCGATCGCGCTGATCGCCGAACAGAACCGGCAGCGGAGGGTGCTGTTCGGGGTCCTCACCTACCTGGTGACCGACCGCCGGATCGTCTTCGTCGCCGACCGTCCGGGCGGCATCGAGTTCCGCTGGGTGTGGCTTCCCGACCTGGCCGCCCCGCGGGTTCGTGACCACGGTGACGGCACCGGCACGGTCGGCTTCGGGACGCCCCTGCGCGTGCGGCTGCGTGCCCAGAGGTTCCAGGCGCGGTCGTTGCTCACGACGATGGTGCCCGAACTGGTCGCGATCGAGGATCCGGAGCGCGTCGCCGAGTTGATCGCCCGGAACGCTCCGCGCACCCCGGCCGCTGGGTAGAACATGCCCGGATCGCTCGCCGCCGCGGCACCCAATAATTCCGACCCGCCGGGCAACCCGGGCGAACCGGACGGCGTGCACTCTTCGGGAGCGAGGAGGGCGTCATGTACCCACTGGCCGAGGATGAACAGCTACTCTGGTCCGGGAGGCCGCAGCGCTACGTGCGGCGCTACCGCGACTACCACTACTACGTCACGGTGGGGATCCTGCTCGTCGCCGCCGCGGGGCTGGGCGCCGCACTGAACCTGAGCACCTGGAGCATGATCGGCTGGATGGTCGTGCTCGCCATGGCCGTCGCCACCGGGTACGAGCGGAACCGTGAGCGGCGCGGCTTCATCGCCGTGACGACGTACCTGGTCACCGACCGCAGGCTGATTTTCGTGTCGGAGTCGCCGCCGGGCATCGAGTTCCGCTGGGTCCAGCTCGCTGACCTCCGTCCGCCGCGGGTGCGCGACCACGGCGACGGCACCGGGACGATCGACTTCCACCCCACGGCCAGCGAATGGCTGCGAGACCAGGGCTACCGGTCGCGGCCCGCTTGGTACCCGATGTTGCCGGAGCTGATGGCGGTCCCGGACGCCGCCCAAGTCGCCGATCTGATCGCCCGGAACGCTCCGCGCAGCCCGGTCGTTGGCTAACCATGCTGCTGACCTTGCTGGGTCTCTCGCTGCCGGTCGCCACCATCGTGCTGCTGATCGTCGGCGGCTGGGAACTGCGGCGCAAGACAAAGCCGTCGCGGCTCAAGGCGCGGCTGTCCTCGACGTACCTCGACGAGGTCACCGCGTTCCTCTACGGCACCAAGCGCAACGAGCTCGAGCACCGCGATTCGGTCGAGATGACCCTCGAGGAGGAAGCGCAGGGAGCGCCGCCGCTGGGTACCGTCGACCTCGACCGCGGGGTAGTGGTCGTCCGGCCCGGCGCGTCACCCGGGCGTGGCCGATTCCACTCCGCCGATTAAGTTACCGGCGGGTACACTCGGGCGGTCGTCTCGGCGAAGAGAGGTGCACCGTGCCGTACCCCACCGACCACGAGCGCGACCGGCCCTGGGTGATGCGCACCTATGCGGGTCATTCGTCCGCCGCCGCGTCCAACGAGCTTTACCGGCGGAATCTCGCCAAGGGGCAGACCGGGTTGTCGGTCGCCTTCGATCTTCCGACGCAGACCGGCTACGACCCGGACCACGTGCTCGCGCGCGGCGAGGTCGGCAAGGTCGGCGTCCCGGTCTCGCACATCGGCGACATGCGGCAGCTGTTCGACGGCATCCCGCTCGCCGAGGCGAACACCTCGATGACCATCAACGCGCCCGCGATGTGGCTGCTCGCGCTGTACGTTTCGGTGGCCCGCGAACAGGCCGAGGCCGAGGGCCGCGACGTCGACGAGGTGCTGGCGAAGCTCACCGGCACCACGCAGAACGACATCATCAAGGAGTACCTGTCCCGCGGCACCTACATTTTCCCGCCAGGGCCGAGCCTCCGGCTGATCACCGACATGATCGCGTGGACCGTGCACCACGTGCCGAAGTGGAACCCGATCAACATCTGCAGCTACCACCTGCAGGAAGCGGGTGCGACGCCGACGCAGGAGGTCGCGTACGCGCTCTGCACCGCGATCGCCGTGCTGGACGCGGTGCGCGACTCCGGCCAAGTCGACCAGGCCGACATGGAGAAGGTCGTCGCGCGGATTTCGTTCTTCGTCAACGCGGGCGTCCGGTTCGTCGAAGAGATGTGCAAGATGCGTGCGTTCACGCAGCTGTGGGACGAGCTGACGCGCGAGCGCTACGGCGTCGAGAACCCGAAGGCGCGCCGGCTGCGGTACGGCGTGCAGGTGAACTCGCTCGGGTTGACTGAGGCGCAGCCGGAGAACAACGTTCAGCGGATCGTGCTGGAGATGCTGGCGGTGTCGCTGTCGCGGGGTTCGCGGGCCCGGGCGATTCAGCTGCCTGCTTGGAATGAAGCGCTGGGGTTGCCGCGACCGTGGGATCAGCAGTGGGCGTTGCGGATGCAGCAGGTGCTCGCGTTCGAGACGGATTTGCTGGAGTACGAGGACATTTTCGACGGGTCGCGGGTTGTCGAGTCCAAAGTGGACGAGATCGTGGCCGGGGCTCGGGAGGAGATCGCCCGGGTGCAGGATCTCGGCGGGGCGGTGGCCGCGGTCGAGAGCGGGTATATGAAGTCGCAGCTTGTTTCTTCTCTCGCGGAGTATCGGCGGGGGATGGAGAGCGGGGAGCGGGTTCTCGTCGGGGTGAACAAGTTCGAGACGACCGAGCCGTCGCCGTTGCAGGCGGAGGGGGCTCAGGCGATCGAGACTATTGATCCCGCGGTGGAGAAGGCCGCGGTTGGCGCGGTGGAGAAGTGGCGGGAGGAGCGGGACAACTCCGCTGTCGCTGCTTCTCTTGCCGCGTTAAAGGATGCTGCTGGTACTTCGGATAATTTGTTCGAGGCTACTTTGGAGTGTGCTCGGGCCGGGGTGACTACTGGGGAGTGGTCCGGGGCTTTGCGGGAGGTGTTCGGGGAGTATCGGGCGCCTACCGGGGTTTCTGCCGCAGCTGCTGCCGGGCAGGGGGATCCGGAGTTGGAGCGGGTCCGTGAATTGGTTCGGCGCACTGAGTCCGAGATGGGTGAGCGGCTGCGGATTCTTGTCGGGAAGCCTGGGTTGGACGGGCATTCCAACGGGGCTGAGCAGGTTGCTGTTCGGGCTCGGGATGTGGGGTTTGAGGTTATTTACCAGGGGATTCGGCTGACTCCGGATCAGATTGTCGCGGCTGCGGTGCAGGAGGGGGTGCACGTGGTTGGGCTTTCGGTGCTTTCCGGCTCTCACCTCGAGGTCGTGCCGCTTGTCGTTGACGGGTTGCGGGCGGCTGGGGCTGGGGATATTCCGCTGATTGTGGGTGGGATTATTCCGCCTGATGATGCTGCTTTGCTGACCGAGCGGGGGATTGCTCGGGTGTTTACGCCTAAGGATTACGAGTTGACTGACATTATGGCTGGGATTGTGGAGTTGGTTCGGGAGCGGCACGGGTTGAGCGTGGGGTAGCCCTGCCTCGTCGCCTGGCGGCGACATTGGCACGTTGGTTGCGTGGGGCACCCCGAAGCTGATTGTGACTACGGCGCGGGGGTGCTTGTCAAGGCGGGAAAGATGCCTTGACAAGCAC
>NZ_JBHZAG010000122.1:3066-22660 GCF_042754125.1 Amycolatopsis sp. NPDC059235 | reverse complement strand
GCCTTGACAAGCACCCCCAGACCGCAGGAGAGCTTCGTATCGGGGTGCGGGGGAGGGGCTGGGTGCCTCGATAGCGGGTGCATCGGTGCGGTTTGGGGGCTGGGTGCCTCGAACGTTGGGTGCAGCGGCGCGGGGGAGGGTTGGGTGCCTCGAACGTTGGGTGCAGCGGTGCGGGGGAGGGCCGGGTGCCTCGATCGTGGGTGCAGCGGTGCGGGGGTGGGGCTGGGTGCCTCGGACGTGGGTGCACCGGGTGCGGATTGGTGGGTGGGAGGGGCTGGGTGCGCCGATGGTTGGGTGCAACGGCTGCGGTCGCGGTGGTTGGGCTAGCGCCCCAATGTGGCGTTGGGTGCGTGTGGCGCACCGAATGCCACATTGGGTGCGTCGCGATGGCGGGGCGGGTCCGTGAAGGGCTCCTTGAGGGAACCCAAGTCCGTGAAGGTTCCCCTCACGGACTTGCGATGGTCGTGAGGGGAACCCTGAGGGACTCAGAGTCCGTGAGGGTTCCCCTCACGGAACCGTCCGGGAGGCCAGGAACTGCCAGCGTCAGTCTGCCTCGGGGGTCTTGTCCAGGCGGACGTCGTCTTCTTTCGCCCGTTGGGCTGCTTCGCGCATTTCGATCACGTCCGTGAACCAATCGCCCGTTTCGCGGGCTATGTCGCGGACTGCGCCAGTAATGATCGTGGCGATGTTGCCGATGTGGTTGGCTGCGGACTCCGTCAGCTCCTGCACGGTGTCCTTGCCACTTTCGAATGGGCCGACCATGGGCTTCCTCAGGCTGCTCGGAGTTGCCGTTCGGGGTCCACGGTAGCGGCCGGGCCCGGTTTTCCGGGAAGGGCCAGCCTTGCGATTTTCTTCGCCACCGACCACAGCTGCTTGTACAGGGGGCCGGTGTTGTAGGGCAGGCCGTAGCGTTCGCAGATTTCGCGCACTTCTCCGGCGATCTGCGGGTAGCGGCGCGCGGGCAGGTCCGGGAACAGGTGGTGCTCGATCTGGTGCGACAGGTTTCCGGAGAGAATGTGGAACAGCGGGCCGCCGGTGATGTTCGCGGAGCCCAGGATTTGGCGCAGGTACCACTGGCCGCGCGTTTCGTTCTCGGTCTCTTCCTCGGTGAAGCTCTCGACGTCCGCGGGAAAGTGGCCGCAGAAGATGATCGAGAACGCCCACAGGTTGCGGACCAGGTTGGCGCTCGCGTTGCCCAGCAGCGTCAGCGGCGCGAGCGGGCCGGTGAGCAGCGGGAACAGGACGTAGTCCTTGCCGATCTGGCGCGAAGCCTTGCGGACGATCCGGCGCAGCACCGGAACGTTCTCCGCCCAGGTTCGCTCGCCCTTCACGACCCGCTCGACCTCCAGGTCGTGCAGCATGACGCCCCACTGGAACAGCAGCGCGAGCAGCGTCGCGTACACCGGGTTGCCCAGGTAGTACGGATGCCACTTCTGCGCCGGGTCCATCCGCAGGATTCCGTAGCCGACGTCGCGGTCCTTGTCGACGATGTTGGTGTAAGTGTGGTGAATGTAGTTGTGCGAATGCCGCCAGTTCTCCGCCGGCGCGACGGTGTCCCATTCGAAGCGCTGCGAGCTCAGCTCCGGGATGCGCGTCCAGTCGTACTGGCCGTGCATCACGTTGTGGCCGATCTCCATGTTGTCCAGGATCTTCGCCGCGGACAGCGCCGCGACGCCGGCCAGCCACGCGGGCGGCAGGAAACCGGCGAACAGCAGGCCGCGGCCGGTCACCTCCAGCGCGCGCTGGGTTTTGATGATCTTGCGGATGTACTCGACGTCTTCCTCGCCGAGGTCGTCGACGATCCGCTGGCGCAGTGCGTCGAGTTCGCGGCCGAATTCCTCGACCTGTGCGGTGGTCAGGCGGTCTTGCAGGCCGGTCATGCTGCTTGCCTCCGAGTGGTCAGGCGTCGATTTCGACGTCCCCGACGGGGACGCTGACGCAGAGCTGGATTTCTTCGTTCTCCTCGCCGGAGATCTCGCCGGAGCGGGCGTTGCGGACGCGTCCGGCGGTTTTGAGCTGGGTGCAGGAGAAGCAGATGCCCATCCGGCACCCGTGCTCCGGCGTCAGGCCCGCGTCCTCGGCCTGTTCGAGCAGCGGCTTGCCGGAGTTGTCGCACTCCCGGCCGCTGCGGGCGAAGCGCACCCGGCCCTCGGCTGCCTCCGCGGCGAAGGTCAACGGCGCTGCCGTGAACTCTTCGGTGTGCAGTTGTGCACTCAACCCCTCGTTCTCGAAGAGTTCACGTGCGGCGGCCATCAGCGGGGCCGGGCCGCACAGGAACGTCTCGGCCTCGCGGAACCACGGCGCGGCCTTCTCCAGATGCGCGACGGAGAACAGGCCGTGCAGGTCGCCGCCGCGGCGGGCGTGGGTGTGGGCGTTGACCACGCGGAACGCCGGGTGCCGGGCGGCTAGTTCGGCCAGTTCGGCGCGGTAGAGGGCGTCCGCGGCGGTGTTCGAGTAGTGCAGGAACACGATCTCGCCGGGGTGGCCCTCGGCGACGAGCGTCCGGGCCATCGCGAGCACCGGGGTGATTCCGCTGCCGCCGCTCATCAGCACGATCCGGTCCGGACGCGGCGACGGCAGGGTGAACTCGCCGTCCGCCGGCGAAAGCCCCACCACCGCGCCGACGGCAGTGTCCTGCAGATGCCGCGACACCAGCCCGTTCGGGTCGGCCTTCACGGTGAACTCCAGGTCGTCGCCGCCCTGCGCGCCGCACGGCGAGTAGCAGCGGGTCCGGCGGACGCCGTCGATCTCCACCTGCATCCGCACGTACTGCCCGGCGCGGAAACCCTGCCACGCCCGGCTCGGCCGCACCGTGAAGGTGACGGTGTCCGGCGTCTGATGCCGCACGGCGGTGACGCGGCCGCGGATCTCGCGCCGCACCAGCATCGGGTCGACCAGTTCGAGGTACCGGTCCGCGCCGTGCGGGGTGAGCAGCGCCTCGGCGAGCGAGACGAGTCCGCGCACGCGGCGCGGGAGCAGTGCGGTCATCACCCCTCCAGAAGTTGAGTGCACAGTCGTACACTGACTAGTGTGGGGGCAAGGCCCCGGGGCCTGTCAACGCGGAAGCGAGGTGATGTGACGTGGGCCATGCGGCGATCGCCAGTACGCTGCTCGACGTGTCCGCAGCCGAGGAGCCGGCCGGCCCGGTGAGCCGGCAGGAGCGCAAACAGCGCACCCGTCAGGCGTTGCTCGACGCGGCGCTCGACCTGCTCGCCGACCGGAGTTTCGCCAGCCTTTCGCTGCGCGAGGTCGCGAAAGGCGCGGGCATCGTGCCGACGGCGTTCTACCGGCACTTCTCGTCGATGGAGGAGCTGGGCGTCGCGCTGGTCGAGGAGACCACGCGCACGCTGCGCGGCATGCTTCGCGGCGCGCGCACCGAGCAGCGCGGTTACGGCGGCATGATCCGGGCTTCGGTGCACACGCTGCACCGGCACGTCCGCGAGCACGAGGACCACTTCCGGTTCGTCACGCGCGAGCGCTACGCCGGTCCCGGCGCGGTGTCCCGGGCGATCGCGGTCGAGATGCGGATGTTCTCCAGCGATCTGGCGTTGGACCTGGCGCGCTTCGACCCGCTGCGCACCTGGCCCACCGAGGACCTGCACCTGCTGGCCGACCTCATCGTCACCGCGATGCTCGGCACGGTCGCCGAACTGCTGGACATCCGTCCCGGCGACACCGCCGCCGACGAGCGCACCTTGGTCGCGGCGGAAAAACGGCTCCGGATGATCCTGCTCGGCGTGCCGCACTGGCAGCCTTAGCGGCATGGCCTTCCTGCACCTGACCGCGATCATCGTCGACGACTACGACGAGGCGATCGACTTCTTCACCCGCGCCCTGGGCTTCGACCTGGCCGAGGATTCGCCGTCGCTCACCAACGACGGCCGCCCCAAGCGATGGGTCGTGGTCCGGCCGCCCGGCGGCGAGACCGGCATCCTCCTGGCGAAGGCGGACGGCGAACGGCAGTCCCGCGCGGTCGGCGACCAGCACGCCGGCCGCGTCGGGTTTTTCCTGCGCGCGGACGACTTCCAGGCCAGCTACCAGCGGATGCGCGACGCCGGGGTCGAGTTCCTCGGCGAACCGCGGACCGAGCCCTACGGCCAGGTCGTCGTGTTCCGCGACATCGCGGGCAACCGCTGGGACCTGCTCGGCCCGGCCGCGTCCTGAGCCTGCTCTACGATCCCGAAGTCCAGCAGATCGTGGAGGAACGCTATGCCGAGCGGGTCGGAAGTCCGAGCCGAATTCACCGACCCAGCCGAAAACCTGGCGTTTGACGAGGCACTGCTGCGCGAGGGGCCGACGGAGCCGGTGGTGTGGCTGTGGCGGAACCCGGTGTGCGTCGTAGTCGGCCGCGGTCAGCGGATCGCCCGCGAAGTCCGCGTCGACGAATGCGCGCGCGACGGAGTGCCGGTGCTGCGGCGAGCCAGCGGCGGCGGCACGGTGTTCCACGACCCGGGCAATCTCAACGTGACGCTCGTGCTTCCCGGCCCCGCGCCTCGTCCGCTGGAAATGCTTGGCCTGGTGATGTCCGCCGCAGTGGAGAAACTCGGTCTCCCGGCCAGAATCGGCGACCGCGGGATCTTCGTCGGCGACGCGAAACTGTGCGGCTTCGCGGTGTTCCGGACCAAAGACGTGCTGCTGGCGCATTCGACGTTGCTGGTCGACACCGATGCCGCCCGGGTCGGCGCGTACCTCACTGGTCCGCCGCCGGACCCGAAACCGCTGGATTCGCACCGGAGCAAGGTCGCGTCCCTGGTCGACCACGGCGTGCGGCTGCCGCTGACTGAGGTGGAGGACACTGTCCGCGCGGCTGCGGCGGGACTGCTCGGCCCGCTCCCGCCGCGCGAACCGACAGCGGGGGAGTTGGAGCGGCAGCGCTCATTGCTGTGGAGCCGCTACGAATACCCGGACTGGCACGCCGAGGGACGCCAGCGTTCGTGATCTCCTTGCCCAGCAGGCAGATCCGGGCGCTCTTGGCCGAGATGCCGTGAAGGGCTCCTTGAGGGAATCAGATTCCCTCAAGGAGCCCTTCACGGAACGGGTCAGTTGGAGGAGGAGAACAGCACGGGCGGCACTTCGCTGGCCGCCCGACGGCGCGGCTTGGCAGCGGATTTCGCCGGTGCCGGAGCGGCGGTCTTGGCCGGGGCCGTTTTCGCGGGTGCGGTTGTCTTGGCGGTTGCCGACTTGGCCGGGGCGGTGGCTTTTGCCGGGGCCGTTTTCGCGGGTGCCGATGCCTTGGCCGTTGCGGTCTTGGCCGGGGCCGCCTGCGCGGGTGCCGTCTTCGCAGGCGCGGAGGCCTTGACCGTCGCGGTCTTCGCCGTCTTGCTGGCCGGGGTCTTGACCGCGGCGGCCTTCGTCGTCTTGGTCGCGGCAGCCTTGGCCGTGGTCTTGGCGGCAGGCGTCTTGACCGCGGCACTCTTCGTCGACTTGGTCGTCGCGGCCTTGGCCGGAGCCTTGCGCGCGGTCCGGCTCACGGTCCCGGTCGCGCCACCCGTTCGGGCAGTCTTCGCGGCACTGGCGGCAGCAGTCTTCTTGCCAGCAACGGCTTTCCCGCCCTTGCCCGCCGCGGCGGTCTTCTCCGCCGCCGGCTTCGCTCCAGCCTTCGCCGCCCCCGCGATCAGCCGCGGCCGAAGCTTCCGCCCGCCGGTCCGGCGGCCCGCCTTCGCGTACTTCTCCAGCAATCGCCGCAGCGCGGCCGCATTGCGGGTGCCGAGGTCGATGTCGTAATCGATGCCGTCCAGCGCGAACGCGACGGTTTCCGCCGCGCGTCCGCCGGTCAGGTCGTCCAGAGTGCGGACAGCGGTGTTCCTCGCCATGGGAGCCTCCCGTGCTCGATCGTGGTCGTGCGTGCAACCGGCACGGCGACGACCCGGAATCCGCGGTGCCGCCGGTTTCTTGCAGCTCTCTCACAAGAATACCGGCAGGCTTGCGCGAACCTGCGCGGTGGTGTGCGCTGTGCGCATGGCAGCAGAGACTTTCGACGTCGTGGTCATCGGGGCGGGTCCGGTCGGGGAAGTGGCCGCCGAACGGGCCGCCATGGGCGGGCTGAAGGTGGCGCTCCTCGAACACGAACGGTTCGGCGGGGAGTGTTCGTACTGGGCGTGCATCCCGAGCAAGGCGTTGCTGCGCCCGGGAAACCTGCTCGCCGCGGCCAAGCGGATGCCCGGCGTGCCGATCGGCGACGCGCTGGACCCGGAGAAGGTGCTCGCGCGCCGCGACTGGTTCACCGGCAAGGGCGACGACTCCGGCCAGGTCGAATGGGCGCGCGGCGCGGGCATCGAACCCGTGCGCGGCTACGGCCGGATCACCGGTGAGCGCGAGGTCACTCTCGACGACGGCCGCGTTTTCGCCGCCCGGCACGCGGTGATCGTGTGCACTGGCAGCGTCCCGCGCACGCCGCGGATTCCGGGCCTGGACACCATTAAGCCGTGGGGTTCGCGGGAAGCGACGTCGGCGACCGAGGTGCCCGGACGGCTCGGCGTGCTCGGCGGCGGCGTGGTCGGCGTCGAGATGGCGCAGGCGTGGGCCCGGCTCGGCGCGCGGGTCGACCTCGTGATCACCGGCGACCGCCCGTTGCCGCGGCTGCCGGAGTTCGCCGGAGACCTGGTCCTGGACGGATTGCGCGAGGCAGGCGTCCGCGTGCACCAGAACTCCGGCCTTGCCGAAGTGTCCGTTGTGGACGGTGGCACGCGGCTGAAACTGGCTGGCGGCGACGAGATCGTGGTCGACGAACTGCTGGTCGCCACCGGTCGTGCGCCCGCGACCAGCACCATCGGACTGGACGTGCTCGGCCTGCCCGCCGACGGCCCGCTCCAGGTCGACGAAAGCGGCCGGGTGTCCGCTGTGGAGGGTGGCTGGCTGTATGGAGCGGGCGACGTCACCGGCCGCGCTTTGCTGACCCACCAGGGAAAATACGCCGCCCGCGTCGTCGGGGACTCGGTCGCCGCCCGGGCTCGCGGCGAGGAGATTTCGACCGAACCGTGGAGCCGCTACAGCGCGACCGCCGACCATCACGCGGTTCCGCAGGTGGTGTTCACCGACCCGGAAGTGACGTCAGTCGGCCTCACCGAGGCGCGCGACGGATCCGCGGACCGGGTCGTGGACATCGACATCGCGGTCGCCGGTTCGTCGCTGCACGCCGATGGGTACCAAGGCAAAGCGCGCATGGTCGTGGACACCGAACGCGGCGTCGTGCTGGGTGTCACGTTCGTCGGCCAGGACGTGGCGGAACTGCTGCATTCGGCGACGATCGCCGTCGTGGGCGAGGTGCCGCTGGACCGCTTGTGGCACGCCGTCCCCGCGTTCCCGACGATCAGCGAGGTGTGGCTGCGGCTGCTGGAGGCTTACGGGCTCTGATTTCGGCGGTGTCGTGTCGCTTAAGCGGTTGTGCCGCTTCGGGTAGCGTCGGGGCATGACCAGTGCCCCCGTTCCCGGCCGTCGCGAACGCAAGAAGGCGGCGACCCGCCAGGCGCTGGCCGACGCCGCCCTGCGGATGTTCCTGGAGCGCGGCTACGACCAAGTGACCGTGCGCGAGATCGCCGACGCCGCCGACGTGTCCACCACCACGCTGATGAAGCATTTCCCGACCAAGGAAGCGCTCGTTTTCGACCGGGAGCCGGAGATCGACGAGGCGCTGGTCTCGGCGGTGCGGGACCGTCCGGAGGGCACGTCGGTGCTGGAGGCGCTCCGCGCGCACATGCACGTCCGGGCGACCTCCGGCATCCGCGCGGAGGCCGAACCGCTGCTGCGGCTGGTGCGGGAGACGCCCGCGCTCGCCGAGTACTGGCACAAGATGTGGATGGGCCACGAGCACACGCTGAGCCGGGTGATCGCGGCGGAAACCGGTGCGCCGGAGGGGGATCCGCGGTGTGCGGTGCTGGCGCATTTCGCGCTGGAGACGGCTTCGCTGGCCGACCGGTCGGACGACCCGCCGCGGGTGGTGGACGTGGCGTTCGACCTGTTGGAGCGCGGGTGGCAGTGAGGGTTGTTCTGGGGGACCGTTGTTGCCGGGGCTGAGCGGTTTGCCGGCCGGAGCGGCTTAGCCGCGCAGCCGTCCGCTCAGGACGGCAGCTGCAAGTCGAGCGCACCCTTCGCGGCGCGGGCAAGGCCGGGATCGTCCGCAGTGGACGGTCCCGGTTGCCAGACCGCCTGCACGATCCGCACGCCGTTCCCGTCGACCTTGCTGGCGTAGGCGGCGCCGTCGAACTGCGGAGGGCCGGACGGCCACTTGCCGGTCTCTGTGGCGACGTCGAGGATTCCGCCGCCGCCCGGGTTGTCGGCGATCTGCTTGAGGTGATCGGCCTGTCCGGCATCGGGGAACTCGACCACTGCGACGGTGACCGCGGCCGGACGTCCGTCCACGAGCGCCGTGTAGCTCGCGCGGCGGACTGCGGAGCAACTGGTCTGCTGAAGACTCGCCTGGACGTCCCCGAAAGCGTGCGAGGCGCACTTCTGGTCGGCGCTGTTCGCCCGGGGCTCGAAGGTGAGAGTCGGTGCCGGAGGGGCGCTCGGCTTGACGCTGCTCGGCGCCGGGCTCGGCACACTGCTGGGCGGCGGCGCACTGCTGGCGGGCGGCGCGGCGGTGTTGTCGCCGCCGCTGGTCGCCACGACGATCGCCGACACCACCAGCGCGACCAGCAAGACGATCGCCGCGATGGGCACCCACTTGACCGTCCGGGAGCCCGGTTTTCCCTGTCCGGGCGGGGTGTTCGGCCCGGCTCCGGCGGCTGCTCCAGCTCCCGCTGCCGCTGCGGTGGGAACTCCTGCTCCCGCGCCGGTGGCTGCTCCGGTTGCGGGACTGGCTGTTCCGGCGGCCGGAGCCGGTTGCACAGGTTGAGGTGCGCTTCGCGGCGGACTCCCCGGCACGACCGGCGGAACGGCGGCACTCGGAGGCCTGGAGCCCTGCGGCTTCGCCGGAGACGGCATCTTCTCGGTCGGAGCCTCGGGCGGGTCAGTCGATTCGGTGGGCGCCTCGGAAAGCGACGCCAGCTCGATCGGCGGAATCTCCGGCCGGGGCGGCCGCACCGCGATGATCTTCGGCCGAAGCACCGGGGGAGCGGCGGATTTCGGTGCGGCGGAAGGATTGCCGGGGGAAGCAGCACCCTTCGACGGCGCGGAGTCAGCGGATCCCGAAGCGGCACCGGGGAAGACGGGAAGCCCCTGAGCGTTTCCAGCACCAGCCGGGCTTTGCGGTCCCGTGCCAGCCGTGGGAGCGGCACTTGCGGCGGATTTTCCAGCCGCAGCAGCAGTGGATCCGGCGGCGTTTGTTCCAGCGACGACGGGACCGGTGGTGCTCGATCCGGACGCACTGGATTCGGCGGTGCCGGGCGAGGCTGCGCCTGGAGCGTCGGTGCCGGATCCCGCCTCGACAGCATCGGCTCGGGTCGCGCCGGAGTTGGCAGCCGCAGAGTCGGCAGCGCGGGTTTGGGCTGCGTTGGCGCTGGCAGCGGCGGAGTTGGCGGTGCTGGCCCGGCCCGAGCCGGGAGTGGCGTTGCCCGAACCCGGTGCGCCCGAACCGGCGGCGACGGGTCCAGCCGCAACAGGTTCAGCGGTGGCGCCAGACATCGCCGCGCCCGCCGCGACAGCGCCTAGCCCGGCAGCTGCCGTTCCTGCGGCGACCCCGGTCGGGCTGTTCGACGCCCCCGTCCCAGCGCTCGATCCAGCCTTGGCCCCAGTGCCTGCGGGAACAACAGGGCCTGCCGTGCCTGGTGCGGCAACGGAGTTCGGTGCGGCACCGCCAGCAACCCCAGCGCCAGCCGGACCACCGAACCCAGGAGACCCAGGAGACCGAGGCCCGGGAGGAACCGGAACGTCATCCGCGAACCGAACGAAACCCTCCCCCCGCAAAACCTCGTCCGAAAGCTCCGGCGCGTCCGGCGCCAGTGCCGAGATCAACGCCCGGGCCTGGTCCACCGAGCGCGGATGCCGGGCCGTGGCCAGGGAGACTGTCGCGGCCAGCATGGTGGTCGGCGTCGGGTGCAGGACCCGGACCGGGCCCGCGAGGTCGCCCGGCGGCTGGTCGACCGTCTCGACATACGGGCCGACCGCCACGATCGTGCCTACCGGGCCTCCGCCGAGTTCCGCGATGCGGCGTTCGCATTCCTGGGACAGGTCGAGTGCCTCGGTCGCGGGGTTGACGTCGTCGCCGTGGACGAGGGGCCAGCCGTCCGCCTTCCACGGGCCGCTCAGCGGGGCTTCGAGGCGCAGCGCCGGGTCGGGCAGGTCCACGCCGATCACCACGAGCACGCCCGCGGGAAGCACCACGACCGCCTCCACCGGACGGTCTCCGGTCGGGCGGGCCCCGACGAGCGCGACGCCGCCGATCACCGTGCTCCCCCGGCCGAGGGAGGCCAGCGCGGCCCGCACGTCCTCCGCGACGCGCGAGGGCTGCTGCCCGAGACGGACCAGTCGCACCGAAACTCTCCTGTCAAATCCGCAGCGTTTCCGGTGCACCACGCTAGCGTGCCGGGCCGCCGGAACCGTGCTCCGCGCCCTCGCGTCGGCGTGGCTCACCACAATGGGTCGTCCGCTGCGACTTGTGGTGTTCATGTGGCCAAACGGCACGGTTGGGGTGCAGAATGTGCTACACAGGTCGGGAACTGCCGTGGAGGCTACGCAACCTGCGCAGGGTTCGAGAGGTCGTAGGGGAAGACGTCCCTCGTCGAACAAGCGGAGGTCAGCAGTGAGCACCCGTGGCAGCACCCGAGGCGTGGTGTACGTCCACTCGTCGCCGTCTGCGGTATGTCCGCACGTCGAGTGGGCTATTTCGGGCACCCTGGGTGCCCGGGTCGAGCTGAAGTGGACGGCCCAGCCGGCCAGTCCGGGACAGCTCCGGGCCGAATGCAGCTGGAGCGCGCCCGCGGGCACCGCCGGCAAACTCGCCGGCGCGCTCAAGGCGTGGCCGATGGTGCGCTTCGAAATCACCGAGGAGCCCAGCGCGGGCGTCGACGGCGAGCGGTTCTGCTTCGCGCCCGGCCTCGGGCTCTGGCACGGCCGCACCAGCGCCAACGGCGACATCGTCGTGGGCGAGGACCAGCTGCGCGCGCTCGTCAGCATGACCCGCGGCGGCGAAACCCTCGCGCACAAACTGGACGAGCTCCTCGCCGCGGCCTGGGACGAGGCGCTCGAGCCGTACCGGCACGCGGGCGACGGCGCCCCGGTCACCTGGCTGCACCAGGTCGGGTGACCGAACGCGGTACCCTCACCCGGGTGAGCGTTCCTTCGGCCCCGCCCTCCCGTCAGCGGTGGTTGATCCCCGTCATCGTGGTGGTGCTGTCCATCACCGTCGCCGGGGGTCTGCTCGCCCGCGAGCTCTACCGCCGCCCCGATTCCCCGCGCGCGGCCGACGGCGAAGCCATGGCGCCGTCCGCCACGACCAGCGGCGGCCCGTCCGACAAGTCCGGCTCGGTCCAGGTCGCGGTCGCCCCGGACGCCGAGAACCATCCGCAGGACGACGCCGTCCGCACCGTGCTGCAGGCCTATTTCAACGCGCTCAACAAAAAGGACTACGACGCCTGGACCGAGACGGTCAGCGACGCGCGCCGCAGCAAGACGCCGGAAGTGGACTGGCACCGCAACTTCCAGTCCACGAAGGACGTCAACATCCTGCTGTACCGCATCGAACCGGGCGCGCAGGGCACGCTGCGGGCGCTGGTCGGGTTCACCAGCACCCAGTCGCTGAACGAGGCCCCGGGCGATTTCCAGGAGACGTGCATCAACTGGCGGCTGGTGCTGCCCATGAAGTTCGAGCACGGCTCGTACCGGATCGACACCGTCGACGGCACCGCCACCGAACACGACAAGTGCTGACCGCGAAAAAACGGTGAAGGGCCCCCGCGAAGATTTCCGCGGGGGCCCTTCACCGTGAAGAGGAACTCAGTTCGCCGGCGTGAACAGCAGCGCGGAGTTGTGCCCGCCGAAACCGAACGAGTTGGACAGCGCCGCGGCGAGTTCGACCTTGCGGTTCTCCCCGGACACGACGTCCAGCTGCACCTTCGGGTCCTGCTCGGTGAGGTTCAGCGTCGCGGGGACGATGCCCTCGTACAGCGCGAGAATCGTCGCGATGCCCTCGACCGCGCCGGCCCCGCCGACGAGGTGGCCGAGCGCGCCCTTCGGCGCGGTGACCACCGGGTGCTCGCCGACCGCCGACCGGATCGCCGCCGCCTCGCCGATGTCTCCGACCACAGTGGACGTCGCGTGCGCGTTCACGTGGCCGATGTCCGAAGGGGACAGTCCGGCCATCGCCATCGCCGCGCGCATCGCCGCGATCTGCCCGATGCCCTCCGGGTGGTTGCCCGTGATGTGGTAGGCGTCGGACGTCAGGCCGTAGCCGGCCAGCTTCGCGTAGATCCGCGCCCCGCGGGCCTTCGCGCGGTCGGCCCGCTCGAGCACGACGACGCCGGAGCCCTCGCCGAGCACGAAGCCGTCGCGGCTCACGTCGAACGGACGCGAAGCCGCGGCCGGGTCGTCGTTGCGCGTCGACACCGTGCGCGCCTGGGCGAACCCGGCGACGGTGATCGGGTGGATGCAGGCCTCGGAACCGCCCGCGACCACGACGTCGGCCCGTCCGGACCGGATCATCTCGTAGCCGTTCGCGATGCCCTCGGCCCCGGACGCGCACGCCGACGCGGGCGAATGCACCCCGGCGCGGGCTTTCAGGTCGATGCCCACGTGCGCGGCCGGGCCGTTCGGCATCAGCATCGGCACGGTCAGCGGCGACACCTTGCGGAGACCCTGCTGGTGCAACAGATCGTTCTGGGTCAGCAGGGTCACCGGCCCGCCGACCCCGGTGCCGATCGAAACGCCGAGGCGTTCCGGTTCGACATCGGTGTGCTCGTCGGTCTGCTCGGCGAACCCGGCGTCGGCCCAGGCCTGGCGGGCGGCGATGATCGCCACCTGCTCGCACCGGTCGAGCCGCCGGGCCTGCACGCGGGGCAGGATGTCGGTCGGCTCGACGGCGAGCTGCGCCGCGATCCGGACCGGCAGGTCCAGCTCCTCCGCCCAGTCCGCCGCGATCGTGCTGATCCCGCTGCGGCCGGCCAGCAGACCGTCCCAGGTGGACGCGACGTCCCCGCCCAGCGGCGTCGTCGCGCCCATGCCGGTGATCACGACGTCGATGTTGCTCATGGCAGTCTCCCCAAGGGTCGGCTCCGGACCGGGGCCCGGGTACGAAGAGGACTTACTTCGAGTTGGCGGACACGTAGTTCACCGCGTCGCCGACGGTCTTCAGGTTGGCCAGCTCGTCGTCCGGGATCTTGACGCCGAACTTGTCCTCGGCCTGCACGGCGATCTCGACCATCGACAGCGAGTCGATGTCCAGGTCGTCCACGAACGACTTCTCGGCGGTGACGTCGTCCTGAGCCACGCCGGCGACCTCTTCGACGATCTCGGCGAGGCCGGCGAGAATCTCAGTGTTGTCAGCCATCGGTGTTGTTCCCTTCTCGGTTCTTCTGCGGGTCCGCTCGCGGGCACGGCGCCCGCGGGGGAAGTATCGCTCAGGGCAGGACGAACGCCTGCGCGGCATAGGAAAGCCCGGCTCCGAAGCCGACCGCCAGCACCACGTCGCCGCTTTTCGCCGTTCCCGCCTTGCGCATGTGGTCCAGCGCCATCGGGATCGAGGCGGACGAGGTGTTGCCCGAGTACTTGATGTCGTCGGCCACCACGATGTCCTCGCGCGCCCCCTTGGCGCGCAGCTTCTTGGCGATCGACTCGACGATCCGGAGGTTCGCCTGGTGCGGGGCCAGCACGTCCACATCGGACGGCTGCAGCCCGGCGGCCTCCAGCGCGCGCAGCGCGATCGGCGCGATCTGCGTGGTCGCCCAGCGGAAGACCGACTGGCCCTCCTGGTAGATCCACTGGTGGTCGCGCATGTAGATCAGGTCGACGAGGTCGCCCGCGCTGCCCCACACGACCGGGCCGATGCCCGGTTCGTCGGACCCGCCGACCACCGCGGCTCCCGCGCCGTCGGCGAAGATGATCGCGTTCGCGCGGTCGGTCGGGTCCACGACGTCGGTGAGCTTCTCCGCGCCGATCACGAGGACCTTCTTCGCCGAGCCCGCGCGCACGAGGTCGGAGGCGACGCCGAGGCCGTAGCAGAATCCGGCGCACGCGGCGTTGAGGTCGAACGCGCCGGGGCTCGGCACGCCGATCCGCGCGGCGACCTGTGCGGCCGCGTTCGGGATCTGCGAGGGCATGGTGCAGTTGGGCACGATGACCGTGTCCACTTCGGACGGATCGACGCCCGCGTCGGAGAGCGCGTCGGCCCCGGCGGCGACGGCGTAGTCGACCAGCACGTCGTCCTTCTCGCCGAAGCGCCGCTCGATGATGCCGACGCGGTCGCGGATCCACTGGTCGCTGGTGTCCATGACCTGCGACAGGTCGTCGTTCGTGACGATCCGGTCCGGCTGGTAGCTGCCGAACCCGAGGATGCGGGCGGCGGGCGCGCCCTGGGCAAGGCGCATGGTGGGACGGGCGGTCACTGGGCGTCCTCCTCGCGCAGCGCCGCCAGTTCGGCGGGCGACTTCAGCGCGGTGGTAGTGGTGACGACGCCCTTGAGCTGCCGCTTGACCAGTCCGGTCAGGGTGCCCGCGGGCGCCAGTTCGACGGTGCGGTCCACGCCGAGCGAGACGAGGCCGTCCATGGTGAGGTCCCAGCGGACCGGGCGGGTCACCTGGGCGACGAGCCTGCGCAGGTACTCCGCGCCGCTCGTGACGACCTGGCCGTCGGCGTTGGACAGCAGCGGGCGCGTCGGGTCGGCCGGGGAGAGACCGGCGGCGTGCTCGCGCAGGGCGTCTTCCGCGGGGGCCATGTAGGGCGTGTGGAAGGCGCCGGCGACCTTGAGGGCGCGGATCTTCGTGCCCTCCATCGGCTCGGCGATGATCTTCTCGATCGCGGCGGCGGACCCGGACGCGACGATCTGCCCGGCCCCGTTGCGGTTCGCGGCGGCGAGGCCCTGGCTTTCCAGCCACGCGGCGACTTCCTCGGGGTCGCCGAGCATCACCGCGGCCATCGACGTCGGTTCGAGCGCGCACGCCTTGGCCATCTCCGCGCCGCGGACCGCGGCGAGCGCGACCGCGTCGGCGGGGGCGAGCACGCCGGCGATCGCGGCCGCGGCCAATTCGCCGACGGAGTGGCCGGCGACCGGCGCGTCGTCGGCGACCGGCAGGTGCTCGAAGGAAAGCAGGGACAGCGCGACGATCAGCGGCTGCGCGACAGCGGTGTCCTGGATCTCCTCGGCCCCGGCCTCGGTGCCGAGCCGGATCAGGTCGAGCCCGGAACGGGCGGACCACTCTTCGACGCGCGCGCGGGCGCCGTCGAGCTCGAGCCACGGGGCGAGCATGCCGGGGGCTTGGGAACCCTGGCCGGGGGAGAGGACTGCAACTGTCACGCTGTCTATGAGACCACGGGACGGGTCGGTGCTTCAGATGCGGGCGGTCACCAAGTCCGCGCGGCGGAATTGGAGGAAACCTCCAAAGACCTGCCGGAGAACCCGGCCCTTAACCCATCCGCCTTGTGGGATTCAACCAGCGCTTGCCGTGAAGTCTGTCACCCGCCCCCGCCCCGGCGGAAGGGGGCGCGGCACGTGGGCCGGAGGTTCGCGGCGCTTCCGCCGAGCGCGGGAGGGAACTCGGGCGCGGATGTCCCCAACGCGGCATGGGATGGGTGGGACGCACTGAATGCGGCGTTGGGTGCGCGCGACGCACCGAACGCCGCGTTGGGTGCGTCAGATGCGCCCAAAGCTTTCTCATCAGCGCGCGGGGATTCTTGCCCTCGCCCCTCGCCCCTCGCCCCTCGCCCCTCGCCCCGGCGCGCGGGCCCGGCGCGCTGTGCCGCGGTCCGTGAGGGGAACCCTGAGGGACTCTGAGTCCCTCAGGGTTCCCCTCACGGACCTTCGCAGCAACGGAGCGACGCAGCCCGGCTGGCGAGGGATGCGGAGCACCGCTCGGCCAGCGCCGCTGTGACCAACCTGCCGGACACCGCGCTACCGAGAAAACACCATCGGGCCCCGGTTACCAGAGGCCGCGGGCGCGGGCGAGCCTGCCGACGGTCAGCGCGACCCGCAGCACCAGCGCGTCGCGGGCGTCGGTCGGGTTGCGGCCGGTGAGTTCGGCGGCTTTGCGCAGCCGGTACCGGACCGTGTTCGGGTGCACGAACAGCGTTTGCGCGCAGCGTTCCAGCACCCCGCCAGTGTCCAGATAGGTCTCGACGGTGCGCTGCAGCGCCGCTCCGGCCTCCTCCAACGGCCGGGCCACCGAATCGACCAGCAGCCGCTCCGCCCCGGGGTCGCCGGACAAGGCGCGTTCGGGCAGCAAATCGTCAGACCGCACCGGACGGGGCGCGCCGGGCCAGCCGACCACCGCGCGCAATCCGGACAGCGCCTCGGCCGCGCTGTGGTGTGCCTCGGCCAGCGTCGGCACGGTCGGGCCCGCCACGACCGGTCCGTCGGCGAACACCGTCGACATCCGGGCCAAGATCTCGCGTTCCTTCGGCCCGCCCTCGGTCGGGCCGCCGATCACGATCACCAGTCGCGAGCCCTGCACCGACAGCAGCACCGCCCGGCCGACGCGTGCGGCGCGGGCGCGGACGTCGAACACCACCGTCGGCGGGTCGTCCGAGGGCGGATTTCCCACCAGCACCGTCGCCGCCGCGGCCGGGTCCCAACCCAGCGCCGCGGCGCGCGACAGGACGGATTCTTCGGCGTCGCCGCGGACGATTCCATCGACCACCAGAGCTTCGAGCCGCGCGTCCCACGCCCCGCGCGCTTCCGCCGCGGCGGCATAGGAATTGGCCGCGGCGAAAGCGATCTCCCTGCCGTAGCGCAGAATTCCTTCGATCAACGCGGCACGTTCGGCTTCCGAAGCGGCGAATTCCGGGAGCTGTTCTTCGAAGACCTCGATCGCGAGCCGCACCATCGCGACGGCCTGCCGCAGGCTGATCCAGCGCGACACCTCGGTCGGCGCGTCGCGGAACGCCTCGGTGGTGAGCTTCAGCGCTTCCTTCGAATCACGCAGCCAAGCGACGAATCCGCTGGCCCCGGTCTGCGTGATCAACAGCACGCTGGCGCGCTGATCGGCAGGCAGCCGCGCGAACCAGACCAGCCGGCGTTCCATTTCCGCGACGCTCGCGCTCGCCAGCCGCCCGGAGGCGTGCTCCAGGCTGCGCAGGGTTTTGGCGGACAGCCCGTGGTGCTTGCGCGCGGGGCGTCCCGTGGTGTCGGCCATGTCGGATCCGATCCTACGTGCCGCGCGCGGCCTGCAACTTTAGGCGGATGCGGCGGCGACCTCGGGAGGTGGGCGGCGTCGTGCCGAAGTGCCTAGGATCCCCGGGTGGGGTGGTAGGGGATCACCCCCGGCGAAAAGAGAACAGGGGGACGGGCCATGCCAGAGCCCGGACTGGAGATCGACGGGATCTCCAAACGCTACGGCGCCGTGGTGGCGCTCGAGAAAATGACGTTCGACGTGCGGCCGGGGGAGCTTTTCGGATTCGTCGGCAGCAACGGGGCGGGCAAAACCACCACGATGCGCATCGCGCTCGGCGTGCTGAGCGCCGACGCGGGCCAGGTGCGGTACGCGGGCGAGCCGATCACGCACGAAACGCGCCGCCAGATCGGCTACATGCCCGAGGAACGCGGGCTGTACCCGAAAATGAAGGTCGGCGAACAGCTCACGTATCTGGCCCGGCTGCACGGAATGCCCGCCGCCGCGGCGAAGGCGTCGAGCGCGCGGTGGACCGAACGCCTCGGCGTGGCCGCGCGCCGCGACGACGAGGTGCAGAAGCTCAGCCTCGGCAACCAGCAGCGCGTGCAGCTCGCCGCCGCGCTGGTGCACGAACCGCGCATTCTCGTGCTGGACGAACCGTTCTCCGGGCTCGACCCGGTGGCCGTCGACGTGATGAGCGACGTGCTGAAGGAAAAGGCGGCCGAGGGCGTTCCGGTCGTGTTTTCCAGCCACCAGCTGGATTTGGTGGAACGGCTGTGCGACCGGATCGGGATCGTCCGGAGTGGACGGATGGAAGCGTCCGGCACGGTGGCGGAACTGCGTGCGGGCGGGTCGACCCGGCTGCTCGTGGACGCGCCTGAAGCACCGGAAAACTGGGCGGCCGGGCTGTCCGGCGTGACCGTGATCGGCCGCCGGGGAGCGGTGACCGAGCTGGAATTGGCCGACGGCGCGGACGACCAGGCGGTGCTGCGCGCCGCGCTGGCGACCGGCCCGGTGCGGGAATTCGCCCGGAAACTGCCGTCGCTGACCGAGTTGTTCCGTTCCGTCGTGTCCGAGCACCAGGAGGCCGCGGCATGACCGGGTCCGACGTCCAGATGAGCCCGCTGTCCGCCGTCGGCCTCGTGGCCGGGCGGGAAATCAGCACGCGCGTCAATTCCAAGGCTTACCGCATCACCACGCTCGTGATGGTGCTGATCGTTGTCGCGCTGGCGCTGATCTTCAAATTCTTCAACGGCGGCGGGAGCGCCGACGCGACGGTCGGCTACGTGCCCGCCGCCTCGCAGCTGGCGCAGCCGCTGACCGCGACGGCGAAATCGATCGGCCAGACCGTCGCGACGCAGCAAGTCTCCGACGAGAAGGCGGGCCAGGCGAAGCTGCAGGACGGCTCGATCGACGCGCTGCTGGTGCAGGACGCGAAGCGGGTCCACGTCCAGGTGAAGAAGACCTTGGACGCGAAGCTGAAGAACACCTTCACCGTGCTCGAAGGTCAGCTGGCTCTCAACCAGCAGATCGAATCCCTCGGCGGCGATCCGGCGAAGGTGCGCCAAGCGACCGCCGAGGCGTCGATCGACGAGCTGCCGCCGCTCGAGAAACCGTACGACTACAACGGGCAGCAGCTGGTGCTCGGCATCATCGCGGGCATCCTGATCTACCTGTCGCTGATGCTCAACGGGCAAAGCGTCGCTCAGGGCGTCGTCGAGGAGAAGACGTCGCGGGTGGTCGAACTGCTGCTGTCGACGATCAAACCGTGGCAGCTGATGGCCGGGAAGGTGCTCGGCATCGGCACCGTCGGCCTGATCCAGATGCTGGCGATCGGCGTGGCCGGCGTCGCGGCCGGGCTCGGGTTCGGGGTGCTGACGATCTCGGTGAACGCGGCGGTCGGCACCGTGGTCTGGCTGATCGTCTGGTACCTGCTCGGGTTCTTCATGTATTCGATCGTGTTCGCCGCGCTGGGCGCGCTGGTGTCGCGGCAGGAGGACGTGGGCGGCGCGACGATGCCCGCGCTGATGTTCGTGATCGCCGGGTACGTGGTGGGGATTTCGATCCTGCCGTCGAATCCGGCGAGCCCGCTGGCCGAGGTGCTGTCGGTGATCCCGGTGTTCGCGCCGACGCTGATGCCGATGCGGCTGGCGATGGGCGGCGTGCCGGTGTGGGAGGCGGTGCTGTCGGTGGGCCTGGTGGTCGCGCTCATCCCGGCGCTGATCTGGCTGGCCGCGCGGATCTACCGCAACGCGGTGATGCGCACCGGCGCGAAGGTGAAGCTGCGGGACGCGCTGAGCGCAGCCTGACAGCGGAGTTCCCTACGGCGGGGGGGGGGGGGCGGCCCCCAGCCCCCCGTAGGAAGCACCCGGCCCAAAAACACAGGGTGTGGACAGACCCGA
>NZ_JBHZAG010000122.1:0-3056 GCF_042754125.1 Amycolatopsis sp. NPDC059235 | reverse complement strand
GGTGGTTGTCGGGCTCGCGCTGTGGTTGTGGCGGGTCGCGGTCGCGCGGCACCGTCGTGGGGTGCTGCCCGGGGGGGGGGGGGGGCGCCCCCCCCCCCCCCCCGCCGTTTCCGTCCCGGGAGCCTCTACTCTCGGTGGAGGCTCCGACCGGGTGAGGGACCTGGGAAGCGGAGCCCCTCACCCACGTGGGTTAGCGGCAACGGGTGAGTTGCGTGAATGCCGCCTCGCGATCGCTCCGCCCGCATTGCTGTCCCGCCCGGTCGCCGCGCCCGGCGTTAATGACCTTCGCGCCGCCTCCGGAGCCTCGGCACCGGGTGCGCTATTGCCGCTTCACCGTTATCCGACGGCCCGCCGGAAGATCCGCAATTCGCCGTCGCCGACCGTCCGGCCGCGCTAATTCGCACCGCACAGACCGCGCCTCGCCGGGATTCCCGTCCGGACATCTTCGCGACCGCGCCCAGGCCGGGACGCAAATCCGTCGGCGGTCCGGCATTCGCCCGAACATGAAGGCCAGATGAACGCCGGAGAAAAACCGAATCCCATTCGGCTGCGGAAGCGGCGGCGCGCGGCAATAAAGAGCGGAAAATGTTCGAGGCCGCTCGGCGCTTGCGGTTTTCGCTGCGCCGAGCGGCCTCGTCTCCCCGGTCCCCACCGGTAGGACAAGTATGGCGGTGATTGATCTTCCCGCGCCAGTCGTCTCACTCGATCGTGGTGCACAGCACTCGGGTGCAGTGGGTACCTGTCCTGCGACCCGGTGCGACAGGACGGTGCCGGAATCCACGTCGAACCGCGGCGAAGGGAGCCAGCGTGGGTGAACAACTCAAGGACGGACTCGGACAGGCCTGGAATCTGGTGGCCACGTTCGTCCCGAAACTCGTGGGCTTTCTGATCATCCTCTTGATCGGCTGGCTGATCGCGAAAGCCGTGTCCAAAGCCCTCGGGCTCGTTCTCGGAAAACTCGGTTTCACGCGGCTCGTCGAGAAGACCGGGCTGACCGGAATGGTGAAGGGCGCGAATCTCGACGCCACCACGGTGCTCGTGAAACTCGTCTACTACTTCATTCTGCTGATCGCGCTGCAGCTCGCGTTCGGGGTGTTCGGGCAGTCGAACCCGGTGAGCCAGCTGCTGAACGACATCATCGCGTTCCTGCCGAGGATCCTGGTCGCGGTGGTGCTGATCATCGTGGCCGCGGCGATCGCGAAGGTCGTGCGGGACGTGGTCTCCGGCGCGCTGTCGGGCCGTCCGGCGGGACGGCTGCTCAGCACGGTCGCGTACTGGCTGGTGATGGCGTTCGGCATCATCGCGGCGCTGGGCCAGGTCAACATCGCGACGTCGGTCACCGGCCCGGTGCTGATCGCGGTGCTGGCGACCGCGGGCGGCGTGATCGTGGTCGGCTTCGGCGGCGGCCTGATCAAGCCCGCCCAGGAGCGGTGGGGCGGCTGGCTGGCCAACCTGCAGGGCCAGGTCGGCTCGGGCTCCGGCAACGGGTCGCAGGCTCCGGGCCAGGTGAGCGGGCAGCACGCGCAGGCCGGGCAGACCCGGGCGCAGGGCTACCCGCAGTCGCAGTCGGGAAGTCTTCCGCAGCCGAGCGAGCAGACCCGGCAGATGCCCGCGGACGGCGGCCGCCCGCCGGAGCCGCCGACCCCGCCCGCCGGTTTCGGGCGCGTGGAGCGCTGAGCCGGTACCAGCAGGGAGGTTGAGGCCGGCGAGGTCCGCGGACACTCGCCGGCGACGGGCCGTGCTGCCGACCGGATTCGAGCCCGGTCGGCCGCTTCGCTGACGGCCTTCACCGGTCCGCGGACCGGTGACCAGGGGCCGCGTTGCTTCGGCAGCGCGGCCCTGCGGCTTGCCTCGCGTTCGCGGGGCTTAATCGGGCGATGGAGGCCCGGTGCCATCCCGGCGCCGGGCCTCCGCCGTGTCCGGCTCCGGGGTCCACTCAGCGGGACTGTCCGCAGTCTCACATCGGCACGGGAATGGAGGCTCCGTGTTGCATGTTGGGAGGCGTAGATCGGAAGGGGTGCGGACGTGGACTTCCTGTTGCACCACGGCGTGACTGTGTTCGGCCAGTGGATCTCGATCGCGGAGCTGGCCGGGCAGGTGTTCGCGCTCGCGGTCGTGTTCCTCGCGCAGCGGCGGACGCTGTGGACCTGGCCGGTGCAGGTCGGCGCGACCGTCCTGCTGTTCTCCGTTTACGCGTCCGCGCATCTCGGCGGTCTCGCCGGGCGGCAGGTCGCGATCCTGCTCATCTCTCTTTACGGCTGGTGGGCCTGGAATCGCCGGACCGACCCGGTGTACGGCGTCGTCGTGCGCAAGGGCCGCTGGACCGAGCGGGCCGTGATGCTCGCCGCGTTCGGGCTGGGCACGGTCGCGATGGCGCTGACGCTCCAGGCGCTCAACGCTTCGTGGGCGCCGTGGCCGGACGCCGCGATTTTCGTCGGGACGCTCGTCGCGTTCGCCGCGCAGGGCGTCGGTCTCGTGGAGTTCTGGGGCGTGTGGCTGGTGGTCGACGCGATCGGCGTGCCGCTGCAGATCCGCTCCGGCCTGTACTTCTCGGCCGCGATCTACCTCGTCTTCGCCGCGCTGGTGGTCCACGGCTGGGTCACCTGGAACCGCTCGGCGCGCACCGCGGTGGCCGGCGACAAGACCGTCGCCGCGGCGCGCTGACCTTCAAGCGCCGAGCGCGAGCTGCCCGTCCGGGGTCAATTCGGCCGCCGTCCATTGCCCGACCGCGCCGCCCAGCGCGGACACCGGGCGGACCAGGCCTTCCCGGACCAGGTCGTGCGCGGTCGTCTGGTCACAGCAGGGCAGGCCGTCGACCCTCAGGTCCGGTTCGCAGCTGCGGGTGAGTTCGGCTCGGCCGGCGGCGATCGCGCGCAGCATCGCCAGCGCGCGGCGGTTCAGCGTGACGGACATGGTCTTCTCCCTCGGATGATCCGAAGGCAGGAGACGTGATGTCGGTCACTGGATACCTCGTTACGCCGACCGCACCAACCCGGGCTGAAGGTCCGTGAAGGGCTCCTTGAGGGAATCAGATTACCTCAAGGAGCCCTTCACGG
>NZ_JBHZAG010000121.1:0-22893 GCF_042754125.1 Amycolatopsis sp. NPDC059235 | reverse complement strand
CCTGGCGGCAATTTGCCTTTGACACCCACCCCCGAACCGCAGGGCGGCTTCGTATCGGGGTTGGGGGAGGGGCTGGGTGCCTCGATCGTTGGGTGCGTCGGCGGCGGTTGGGTGGGTGGTGTGCGCGGCTGAGTGGCTGGTTGCGTTGGGTTCGCGGGTGGGGTTTAGCGCCCCAATGTGGCATTGGGTGCATGTGACGCGCCGAACGCCGCATTGGGTGCGTGCGGCGCACCGAACGCCACATTGGGTGCATCTGACGCGCCCAACGCCGCATTGGGTGCAGGCGACGCAACCAATGCCGCATTGGGTGCATCTGGTGCACCGAATGCCACATTGGGTGCGTGGGATGCACCGAACGCCGCGTTGGGTGCATCGGCGGCGGTGGGCGGTCCGTGAAGGGCCCCTTGAGGGAATCTAAGTACGTGAAGGAGCCCCTCACGGCAGATCGCGGTTGTGAGGGGAACCCTGAGGGAATCAGAGTCCGTGAAGGTTCCCCTCACGGACTTCGGCGCGCGAGCGAGGTCCGAAGTGGACGTTATTCGGGCTTTTCCGCGTTCAGGCGGGCGGCTTCGCGGCGGACTTCGGCTTGCGTTTCGCGTTCGTGCTGCAGCCAGGTGGGGTTGTCGGACTTCAGCGCTTCGATCTGGTCCGTCGTCAGGGCCTCGGTGACGCCGCCTCGGGCCAGGCCGCCGATGGAGACTCCCAGTTTCGCGGCTACCACCGGGCGCGGGTGCGGGCCGTTGCGGCGGAGGTCGCGCAGCCATTCTGGCGGGTCGGTCTGCAGGGCGTTCAGTTCGTCGCGCGAGACGGCGCCCGCGCGGAACTCTGCGGGGGTGGCTTCGAGGTAGACGCCCAGCTTCTTCGCTGCCGTCGCCGGCTTCATGGTCTGGGGGGTCTTCTGCGCCGTCATGCCCACCAGCGTAACCGGCGACCCCGCGCCGGTAGCCTTGCCACGTGACAGGAGCCGACCAGGCCTCGGCGTTCCGGCTCGCCTACGTTCCGGGTGCGACCCCCGCGAAGTGGGTCCGGATCTGGGGCGAACGCAATCCCGAAGTGCCGCTTGACCTGGTCGCGGTCACTGTGGCCGAGGCTGCCGACGCGGTCCGCGAAGGTCGTGCGGACGCGGCGTTGCTGCGGTTGTCCGAGGATCGCGAAGGTCTGCACGCGATCCCGCTTTACACCGAGACCACGGTGGTCATCGTTCCCAAGGAGCACCTGGTCGCGGCGGCTGACGAGGTGTCCATTGCGGACCTCGCGGACGAGCTCGTGCTGCATCCGCTCGACGATTCGCTCGGCTGGGACGAGCTGCCCGGCAAGCCCGCGCTTGAGCGGCCGGAGACGACGGCGGACGCGATCGAGCTGGTGGCGGCGGGGGTCGGCGTGCTGCTGGTGCCGCAGTCGCTCGCTCGGCTGCACCATCGTCGCGACCTTACGTACCGGCCGGTCGCGGACGCGGTGCAGTCGCGCGTCGCGTTGTCTTGGCCGGAGGGCGAGACCGGCGAGCTGGTGGAGCAGTTCATCGGCATCGTTCGCGGGCGCACGGTGAACAGCACCCGCGGGCAGCAGGAAACGCAGGCCAAGACGGGCAAGGCGGCACCGGCGAAGAAGAAGCCGCCGCCGCAGCAGCGCGAACCAGTTCGTCGGCGGAATACGCCCAAGCCAGGCGGGCGGGGCAAGCCTCGTCGGCGTCGTTAACGCTTTAAGGGGAGAAGCTGTGGATCTCGGGTTGAGGGGCAAGTGCGCGGTCGTCACGGGCGCTAATCGCGGGATCGGGCTGGCGGTGGCCGAGGTGCTCGCGGCGGAGGGGACGGACCTCGCGCTCGTGGCCCGGGATCCGGAAACGCTCGCGGCGGCGGCGGAAAGCGTCGGCAGGCACGGTACGAAGGTCATCGCGGTGCCCGCCGACACCACCGACGACGCTGCGGTCGCGGCGATGGCGGAACGAGTCTCGACGGAGTTCGGCGCGGCGGACATCCTGGTCAACTGCGCGGCTCCGGCGTCGAGCGGGGTCCGGACGCCGCTCGACGACCTGCGTGACGAAGACCTGCGCACCGAGATCGAGACCAAGGTGCTCGGCTACCTGCGGTGCGCCCGCGCGCTCGCGCCGGGAATGCGGGAGCGCGGCTGGGGCCGGATCGTGAACGTCAGCGGGCTCAACGCGCGGATCGCCGCTTCGACGTTCGGTTCGATTCGCAACGTCGCGGTCGCGGCGATGACCAAGAATCTTGCCGACGAACTGGGGCCGCGGGGTATTACCGCGACGGTCGTGCACCCGGGCTACACGGTGACCGAGCGGACGCCGGAGAAGTTCGCCGAGATCGCCGCGATGCGGGGGATTTCGGTGGCGGAGCTGGAAAAAAGCCTCGCCGCGGGAGTGAGCATCGGGCGGTTGGTGACGGCCGCCGAGGTGGCGGACGTCGTGGCGTTCCTGGCGTCTCCGCGCAGCGTCGCGATCAACGGCGACGCCATCGCGGTCGGCGGCGGTGTTCCTGGGCAGATTTACTACTGAACCGCTTGGAGCTCCCGCACCGGGCTGGGGTAACCGAGGCGGCCCCTGGTCGCGGCGAGCAGGATCAGCGCGGCGGCGGCGAACGCGGCGAACAGCAGGTGTTCGGCGATCTTCGGGTCCGCGCCGGGGAACAGTTCTCCCCAGGCGACGGACAGGTAGTTGTTGATCCCGGCGTGCAGCAGCAGCGCGATCGGCAGGCTTTCGCCGCTGCGGTTGAACACCCACGTCATCACGAAGCTGATCGCGACGGCGGTCGCGACGAATTCCAGCACCGACCAGACCGTCACGTCCGGCCAATGGCCCCATTCGGTGAAGAACAACGGCAGATGCCAGACGCCCCACAGCGGACCGAGGATCAGCGTGCCGCGCAACGGGCCGTACTTCGGCTGCAAATGTGGCAGGGCGAAATCGCGCCAGCCGGGCTCTTCGGCGAGGCCGGTGGTGATCACTTGCAGGACGAAACCCAAGGCCCACACCAGGATCAGCGACGCGGCGGGGATTCGGAACGACCCGGCGAAGGGCAGGCTGGACAGCGTCAGCACGACCGGAACGGCGAAAAGGGCGAGCGCGTACCACCGCCAGTTCACCCGCCAGCGCAGCAACCGGCCGACCCACGCGCGCAGTCCGGGACGGCCTTCGGCGAGGGCGGTGACGAGGAACGCCGCGAAGATCGGGCCTAGGTAGGCACCGGGGAGCATGCCGAGGATTTGTGTCGTGCCGAGTACCGGCGGGAATCCGAAGTGGACGATGCCGAGGCCGTTGTCCGAGAGCACGTAAGGGATCCACGCGAGCCAGCTCAGTGTGATGGCGAGAGCGAAGAAGGTCGTGATCGGGTGGCGTGCGACGAGGGCGCGCAGGGTGGTCATGGGTGGTGGTCCTTTGTGGAGGCTCAGCGGTGGGTGCGGTAGTTCGCGATGAGGGCGATGCCCGCGGCGAGGGTGACGACGCCGAAAACGGTGCTGAGTATGAGGTTGACGCCGAGTGCGGAGGTGATGGCGTTGGCTGCGGCGCTGAGTGCCAATACGCCCCACAGGAGAGGCCGGGTGCCTTGGCGGGCGGGTGTTTTCGTCATGCCGGGAACGCTACGAATCGGGGCTCGCCGCGACGATCCCGTGCGCGGGAGGATCTAGGTACAGCAGGCTGTACTTTCGCGCCGCACAGCGGCAGCGGGGCGGATTTCTCGGCTAGGGTTCGACGCAGGAGGTGCGATGGCAACCGCAGGCGAACCTCGGCCGCGTTCGTGGACTGTGCGGGTCCGGGCTGCTCTCGACGCGCTGGAACACCTCGTCGGCGGGATCGGTACCTCGGTGCTGGCGTTGCTGGTGCTGCTCGGCGTGGCCGCGGTCGCGGTGCTGTGCCTCGTGGGCGTCGGATTGCTGCTGGCACGGCCGATGCTGAGCGTCGTGCACGCGGTCGCCGACCGGGAACGGATCCGGCTCACCGCGATGAAGCCGGACGTCATCAGTCCCGGTCCGGGGCCTGAACGGCTTGGTGCGGCGCTGCGCGACCGGACGGTGCAGCGCGAAGTGCTGTGGGTCGCGGTGCACGGCCTGGCGGGGTTTTTGCTTGGCTTCATCGCGCTGACGATCGTGCTCAATACCGCGCGCGACGGGCTTTTCCCGCTCTACTGGTACCTGCTGCCGCCGGACGACGCGACTGCCTCGCTCGGCTGGCAGGTGCACAGCTTGGCCGAAGCGCTCCCGGTGTCGCTGCTCGGCGTCGCGTGGGCGTTCCTTTCGGTCGCGCTGCTGCCCGCGATGGCGCGGCTGCAGGCATTGCCCGGCCGACGGCTGCTTCCAGCGGGCTCGGACGCGGACGTCACGCTGCGGATCGCCCACCTCACCGCCACCCGCGCCGCCGCGCTCGACGCGCATTCCGCCGAACTGCGCCGTATCGAGCGGGCGCTGCACGACGGCACGCAGAACCGGATGGTCGCGGTGAACGTCCTGGTCGGCGCCGCCCGTCGGGCAGCCGCCCGGGGCTCGGCGGACGTCGACGAAATCCTCGGCCGCGCGCAGGACGCCACCGAGGCCGCGCTCGCCGAATTGCGTGCGGTGGTCCGCAGTATTCTGCCGCCCGTGCTGGCCGACCGGAGTCTCGCCGACGCGTTGACCGCGCTCGCCGCGGACTGTCCGGTGCCGTGCACGATCGACGCCGATTTGCCTGGCCGGTACGCCGTTTCGGTGGAGGCGTCGGTGTATTTCGTGGTCGCGGAGGCGCTCACGAACGTCGCCAGGCACAGCGGCGCCCGCGGCGTCGAGGTGGTGTTGCGTCGGCAGGACGACGTGCTCCACCTCCGCATCACCGACGACGGACGCGGCGGTGCTGCCGAAACCGGCGGCTCGGGGCTCGGCGGGATGCGCCGCCGGATCGAGGCGCTCGACGGAACTTTCGCGCTGGCGAGCCCCGCCGGCGGACCGACCACGCTGACTGTGAGCCTGCCATGCGGATTGTGATCGCCGAGGACGACCCGTTGCTGCGCGAAGGACTCGCGCTCCTGTTGCGCGCGGAGGGCTTGGACGTCGTCGCGACCACCGACAACCCGGCTGATTTCCTTGCCGCGGTGGACAAACACGAGCCGGACACCGCGGTCGTGGACGTCCGGATGCCGCCGACACACACCGACGAGGGCATCGTCGCGGCCGTCGAAGCCCGCCGGCGGCGGCCGGGCCTGGCGGTGCTGGTGCTGTCGGCGTATGTCGAGCAGGCCTTCGCGACCGACCTGCTGGGCAGCGGCAGCGCGCGGCTCGGGTATCTGCTCAAAGAACGCGTCGGGCGGGTCACCGAGTTCATGGAAGCGCTGAACCGGGTGGCAGGCGGCGGGACGGCGATCGACCCGGAAGTGGTGGCGCAATTGCTGACCCGCACGCGCGCGGATTCCGGATTGGAACGGCTCAGTCCGCGAGAACGCGATGTGCTGGCGCTGATGGCGGAGGGATTGGGAAACGGCGCGATCGCGGAACGGTTAGTGGTGACCGACGGCGCGGTGCACAAACACATTCGGAGCATTTTCGCGAAACTGGATTTGGCTCCGGACGACAGCGCGGATCGGCGGGTCACCGCGGTGCTGCGGTATCTGGAGGACGCGCGCCGTTGATTCTTTGCGTAACGCCGGATGAATCCGTGAGTATCTGGCGATACGCGGCAAGGATCACCCGGCGCAGGGCGAAATGCCCCGCTTGCACCGAGGTTCAGCGCCGCGCAGTTCACCCGGACGAGTGCAGTATCGAACGCGCAAACCGGTGACACCGAAGTGGCCTAATCGCGCCCTCCCGCCGGGATGCGGGCGCGCGAGTACCGCACCGGAGAGCCGGTGCGGCGATCGGGAACGGCGGTTACTTGCCGGAGCCCGCCTTCTTGGCCTCGTCCGTCCCGCCCTTGCCGCCGGCCGGAACGTCCTCTTCGGACCAGTCCAGCCCGGCCTCGGCGACCACGCCGTCGAAAATCGGGGTGGCCACGGCCTGCTCGCCGCTCATGACGCGCTCACCACGTCGATGATCGCGTCGGCCGCGATCCACTGCGGGTTCGCGTCTCTCGCCTGGCCGTCGACCTGGACCGGGACCCAGGTGACCGCCGTCGCGTCGTCGGTGACCGGGGCTCCGGTGACCACCCCGCGCCTGCACAGCTGCCGCCTGCCGGTGCGCTGGCCGACCAGGTAGGTGACCCGGTGGCCGGTGGACAGTTCGGGCCGGTGCTGTTCGCCGTCCATGTGTTCCTCCCTGCACGCCACCCTTGTGGGCGACGCTCGCTTCATCGACGCGACTCGCTCCCCGCGTGCCGATGACGCACTCCCGGTCCATGATCTGGGTCACACCGAAGCAACTGCCGCTTGGAAAGCGACTGCTACATCGAGGCAACGCCGACCACCGACAGTCATCCCTCTATACCCAAAGTAACAGGTACAGCGCCGTATCCAGTATGTGACCCGGCGATACACTCGCGCGGATGACGTCCTCAGGTACTCCGCCCGACGGGCGGGCCACCCGGTGGGCAGGGCAGCGGGAACGCCGGCGCCGGGAATTCGTGGAAGCCGGGATGCGCGCGATCGCCCGATACGGGCCGGAGGTGTCCACCGAGCAGATCGCCGACGAGGCCGGCGTCGCTCGCACGCGCATTTACAAGCATTTCGCCGACACCGCGGATCTGCAGCGCGCTATCGCATTGCGCGCCGCGGAAATGATCGGAGCGCAATTTTCGCCGTTGTGGGGAGTTAATGGCACCCCGCGCGATATGGTGCACGCGACGATCGGCGCGCACATCGAATGGCTTTCCGAACACCGCGAGCTTTACCAATATCTGATGCGCCAGTCGGTGACCGGGCCGCGCGACGTCGTCGCGGACGTCAAAACCGCGATCGCCCGGCAGTTGACCGTGCTGTTCGAGTACTACCTCGGCCTGTTCGGCGCGGACCAGCGGGTCGGCGAGACCATCGCCTACGGACTGGTCGGGCTGGTCGAATCCAGCACCGCGCACTGGCTCGAAGCCCCGCGCGGCATCGACCGCGACGACCTGCGCCAGCTGCTCGCCCGCTGGGTCTGGTCGATCCTCGACGACACGCTGCGCACGGTCGGGGTCGCGCTCAATCCGGATTCGCCGTTGTCCGAGCTGGATTTCCGCACTGTCGAACGTCCGTGAAGGGCCCCTTGAGGGAATCAGATTCCCTCAAGGGGCCCTTCACGGACAGTCAGGCGAGAAGCGTCAGGCCTTGCGGCCGACCGCGCCCGCGATGCACTCCTGGACCTGGTTCAGCGGCTGGTAGCGCGGGCCGTCCGGCCACCAGTCCTCGCACAGCACCAGGCCCGGGTCGACCAGTTCGGTGCCGCCGAACATCCGCCCGATCTGCTCCCACGTGCGGAAGAGGCCGCTGCCCATCGGGCTGTGCGTGAACTTCTCCTCCATCCGCCGGGCGATTTCGCTGTGCTCGGGCGTCTCCGGGTCGAGGAAGTGCGCGACCACGACGAACGACCCGGACGGCAGCGCGTCCACGTAGGTCTGCATCATCTCCGCGTAGTCGTCGCCGAGGTAGTGGTGCAGGGTTCCGTTGTGCAGCAACGCGATCGGCTTCGTCCAGTCGAGGAACTCGCGCGCGGTCTCGTTCCGCAGGATCTGCTCGGGCTTGAAGATGTCCGCGTCGATGAAGCGGGTGTTCTCGTTTTCCTCGAGCAGCGCGCGTCCGTGCGCGAGGACCACCGGGTCGTTGTCCACGTACAGGACGCGGGCCTCCGGGATGATCCGCTGCACGACCTGGTGCGTGTTCTCCGCGGTGGGCAGGCCGGAACCGCAGTCGAGGTACTGGGTGACCCGGCCCTGGGTGGCGAGGAAGCGGCAGGCGCGGATGAGGAAGTTGCGGTTGGCCCAGGCGAGGTCGGCGACCTCCGGGGCCACCGTCGCGACCTGCTCGAGCACCCTGCGGTCGATCTCGTAGTTGTTCGTGCCGTTCAGCGCGGCGTCGTACACCCGGGCGATGCTCGCTCGCGTGATATCGACCCCGACCGGGTGCGAACTGGGCGATTCGACGGCCTCGGTCATTTCTGGCGTCACCTCGGATGTGTCGGGCGTCTCTTTGGCCTACTCACAGTAGCCCGCCGGCGCTGTCAAGCGACCGCCAGGAGGAGGACAACCGGAGTGGGTGACAGATTCTTGATTCATTCCAGAAAATCCGGCAGACTCCGGGGCATGCCGACGACCACGGACTTCGAGCAGCTGCTGCGCGGAGTGCAGTTGCGGATCACGCGCCCTCGGGTGGCCGTGCTCTCCGCGGTGCACGCCAACGCGCACGCGGACACCGAATCCGTCATCGGCATGGTGCGCGCGGATCTCGGCGAGGTTTCCCACCAGGCCGTCTACGACGTGCTGCGCGCGCTGACCGAGGCGGGGCTGCTGCGGCGCATCCAGCCGCCCGGTTCGGTCGCGCGGTACGAGGCCCGGGTGGGGGACAACCACCACCACGTCGTGTGCCGTTCGTGCGGCGCCATCGAGGACGTCGACTGCGCGGTCGGCGAGGCTCCCTGCCTGACCGCTTCGCAGACGCACGGTTTCGTCGTCGAGGAGGCCGAGGTCGTCTACTGGGGCCGCTGCCCCGACTGCTCCGCCGCTGTGAGTTCCTGAGCAAGACCAAGATTCCCCGGAAGGATTTCAGTTGTCCGAATCGCTTGACTCCGTTGCCGACGACCACACGGCGGGATGCCCGGTCACCGGTCGCATGGGGTACCCCTCCGAGGGCGCCGCGAACCGTGACTGGTGGCCGAACCAGCTCAACCTGAAGATCCTCCGGAAGCACGCCCCCGCGGCGGACCCGATGGACGGGGACTTCGACTACGCCAAGGCGTTCAAGAGCCTCGACCTCGACGCGCTGGCCCGCGACGTCGACGCGCTGCTCACCACGTCGCAGGAATTCTGGCCCGCCGACTTCGGCAACTACGGCCCGCTGTTCATCCGGATGGCCTGGCACAGCGCCGGCACCTACCGGATCGACGACGGCCGCGGCGGGGCGGGCGGCGGCCAGCAGCGGTTCGCGCCGCTGAACAGCTGGCCGGACAACGTCGGCCTGGACAAGGCGCGCCGGCTGCTGTGGCCGGTCAAGAAGAAGTACGGCAAGCAGATCTCGTGGGCCGACCTGATGGTCTTCGCGGGCAACCGCGCGCTCGAGACCATGGGCTTCAAGACCTTCGGCTTCGCCGGCGGCCGCGCCGACGTGTGGGAGCCGGACGAGGACATCTACTGGGGCCCGGAGCGCACCTGGCTCGGCGACGAGCGCTACAAGGGCGACCGCGAGCTGGACAACCCGCTCGCCGCGGTCCAGATGGGCCTCATCTACGTGAACCCGGAAGGCCCGAACGGCAACCCGGACCCGATCGCCTCGGCGCGCGACATCCGCGAGACGTTCGCCCGGATGGCGATGAACGACGAGGAGACCGTCGCCCTCATCGCCGGCGGCCACACCTTCGGCAAGACGCACGGCGCGGGCGACGCGGACGCGAACGTCGGCCCGGTGCCGGAGGCCGCCCCGATCGAGCAGATGGGCCTCGGCTGGAAGAACAGCTTCGGCAGCGGCAAGGGCCGCGACCAGATCGGCAGCGGGCTCGAGGTCACCTGGACCCCGACCCCGACGCAGTGGAGCAACTGGTTCTTCCACAACCTGTTCACCTACGAGTGGGAGCTGACCAAGAGCCCCGCGGGTGCGCACCAGTGGAAGCCGAAGAACAACGCCGCGCAGGGCACCGTGCCGGACCCGGAGAGCGGTGAGCTCAACCGCGCGCCGAGCATGCTGACCTCGGACCTGGCGCTGCGCTTCGACCCGATCTACGAGCCCATCTCGCGCCGGTTCTACGAGAACCCGGACCAGTTCGCGGACGCTTTCGCCCGTGCCTGGTACAAGCTCACCCACCGCGACATGGGCCCGATCCAGCGCTACCTCGGCCCGCTGGTGCCGCAGGAAGAGCTGATCTGGCAGGACCCGGTCCCGGCCGTCGACCACGAGCTGGTCACCGACGCGGACGTGGCGGACCTGAAGGCGAAGGTCCTCGAGTCGGGTCTTTCGGTCGCGCAGCTGGTGTCCACCGCGTGGGCGTCGGCTTCGACCTATCGGCACAGCGACAAGCGCGGCGGCGCGAACGGCGCCCGCATCCGCCTCGAGCCGCAGCGCGGCTGGGAGGTCAACGAGCCCGACGAGCTGGCTCAGGTGCTGCGCACGCTCGAGGGCGTCCAGGAGGCGTTCAACAGCGCGCAGACCGGCGGCAAGAAGATCTCGCTCGCCGACCTGATCGTGCTGGCCGGCGCTGCTGGTGTGGAGAAGGCGGCGAAGGACGGCGGCGTCGACCTCACCGTTCCGTTCACGCCGGGCCGCACCGACGCGACGCAGGAGCAGACCGACGCGGACTCGTTCGCGCCGCTCGAGCCGAAGGCCGACGGGTTCCGCAACTACCGCGGCAAGGCCAACCCGCTGCCGTCGGAGTACCTGCTGGTGGACAAGGCGAACCTGCTCAACCTGAGCGCGCCGGAGATGACCGTGCTGGTCGGCGGCCTGCGCGTGCTGGGCGCGAACTACCAGAACTCGGCTGCCGGCGTCCTCACCGACCGTCCGGGCACGCTGACGAACGACTTCTTCGTCAACCTGCTCGACATGGGCGCGGAGTGGAAGCCGGCCGACGGCGAGGGCCCGCACGCGGAGTCCTTCGAGGCCCGCGACCTCGCCACCGGCGAGGTCAAGTGGACCGGCACCCGCAACGACCTGGTGTTCGGCTCGAACTCCGAACTGCGCGCCGTCGCCGAGGTGTACGGCAGCGACGACGCCAAGGAGAAGTTCGTCCGCGACTTCGTCGCCGCGTGGCACAAGGTCATGAACAACGACCGGTACGACCTGGTCTGAGTTTCCTGATCGCCTGATCGAGAAAAAGGGCTCCTTGCGGGAAATCCCGCAAGGAGCCCTTTTTCTTGCTGCTGAGGGGTCAGCTCTGGACGAGCTTGCCCATCGCGTTGACCTCGTCGACGTCGCCGGTGCTGAAGAACGACCACGGCACGGTCACGAAACCGCTTGCGCCCCAGCCGGATCCCCAGCTGTTCTCGATCTTCACGCCCTGGTCGTTGTAGGCCACGATGGTCACCTCGTGCCCGCCGACGACCGGGTCGCTGCCCGAGTCGCCGGGCAGGTACGAGTAGTCGCTCGCGGTCGAGGAGTCCAGGTTCATGAAGCTCTGGTGCACATTGAACCCGATCGCGACCGGCTCGCCCTGGGAAATGGCGTTCTCGATGTCGGACCGCGCCGCGTCGCCGCTCGACGACAATTGCGTGTAGCCGGACAGCTTGTAGTGCGCCGCATTCGACTTTTCGTTCTGGTCGGGCTGGGTGGTGTAGTCGAAATCGCCCTGCCAGTAGTCGGATTTGGTGTCGATGCCCTGCTGCTGTTCCATCGGCAGCGCGACGCTCGCCCAGGTGCCCTGGTCGTTGCCTTTGGCGATCTGGCTGTAAATGAACATCGGGGCCATCGGGCCGCCGGTGATGCCCTGCTCGTTCATCAGCACGCCGTAGCCGGTGTAGCCGGTGGCCCAGGTGACGCACGAGCCGACCTGGCCCTGGTCGCCGGGGGCGTTCGCGTACTGGGTGAGGTCGCCGCTGGAGGGCAGTTCGGCCGTGGCGCGCGGGTGCACGGGGAGCGCGGAATTCGCGTGGGCGTGCATCCGGGACTGCGCGGCCTTCAGCCCGGCGACGTTCAGCCCGAGGCCGTGCTTGAGGTGCTGCGGGTGGTGCTGGGCGGCGGCCGCGGTGGCAGGGGCCGCGCCCATCGCCGCGGCCAGGCCGGCCGCGGCGAGCAGGGAAACGAGTGCGGACGTTTTTCCGATCTGCATCCTGGTACTCCTTTGGACATGCAGAAAAAGAAAGCGGAAAGGGTGGGGAGGTGGATCCGACCACGACAAAGGTAGATCGGCGGAAATTTTCCGGGAACCTACGAAAGGAGGGACCGCATCAACTGCCGAATTGAGGCGGATCGATCAAGCGGACATTGCGCCCGTTAACGCCGCTATTCCGGCGTACTGGTCCATTATGGACCCTTGGGAAACGCGTTCCCTTGAGGTCTGAACCAATTATTCGGGAAGCGGGGTCGTGCGCGCGCCGTTGAGGAGAGCGTCGATCGCCCACTGGGAACGGGCGTCTCCGTTGCCGGAGAACAGATTCCCGCTCGCCGCGACAATGTTCGGATGCGTCTCGGGAGAGAGGCCGCGGACGGTTTCGGCGAGCGCGTCGTGCTGTTGCCGCGCGCCCGGGCGGTCCTTGCGGGTGCTGTGCTCCACCGCGCTGGCCGTGGCGACGAGCAGCAGCAGGTCGACCGTCCACGCGGCGGGGCCGGACGGCACCCCGGCTTCGGCGAGCAGGCCGAGCACGGTGTCGACGATGGCGAGGTAGTTCGGCCCGTTCAGCGGGGTCACGAGCGCGACGCGGGCGAGCCCGGGGTGGGCGTAGAGGACGTCGCGGTAGGTGGACACGACTGTCCACAAGCGACTCCGCCAGTCTTCTTCGGAGGCGGTCGTGGCGGTGACTTCGCCGAGGAGTTCGTCGAGCACGGCGGCGTGGAGTTCGTCGGTGTCGCGGACGTAGACGTAGAGCGAGGCCGGGCCGGTGTCCAGTTCCTTCGCGAGCCGCCGCATGGTGACGCGCTCGGCCCCTTCGCGGCGCACGACGTCGAGAGCGGCCGCGACGATGCCTTCGCGGCTCAGCGCGGGCTTGGCGGGACGCTCCCGGCGGTTGTAGCCACTCGCGGTCATCCGCCCATGGTAGGCGCACGCCGCCCGAACGGTCTGGACCTTGGCCGGTCTACTCGGCGAGCACGCTGTCGAGGGCGGGCTGGACGTCGGTCCGCAGGACGGCGCCGAGGTAGACCGCCGCGACTCGTTGCTGTTTGTCGACGATGAGCGAGATCGGCACCGCGGCCAGCGGGAGGCCGCGCAGTTGCAGGGCTACCCGGCCGGAGGGGTCGAAGATCGACTCGTAGTCGAGCCTGAGGTCCTTGACAAAGTCGGCGGCGTACTTCTGGTTGTCGCGGACGTTGAGGCCGAGCACCTGGATCCCGCGACCCCGCCCGGCGTCCGCGATGGTCTGCAAGGTGCGCGATTCGGCTCGGCACGGCCCGCACCAGGCGCCCCAGAGGTTCAGCAGGACGACTTTGCCGGAGTAATCGGCCAGCGAGATGTCCTTGCCGGGCTCGCGCAGGCTCGGGCCCTTGAGGTCAGCTACCTTTTTGCGCTGCGACACGGGATAGTGGATGGTCGTCTGCCCGCCCGGCGAGACGAATTCGAAGGTGTCGGACCGGCTGACCGCGTCCTTGCCGGTCGCGCACGCGGTGAGGGGCAGCAGTGCCAGCAGGAGGAAGAGGCGAGCGAAGCGCACGCGGCATCGTATCGCCGATACACCCGGCGGCTTCCGATGCGATTTTCTAGGCTGAACCCCGTGTGGGAAACAGCGAGGGACCGGCTGCGGGGCCGGCTGGCGGACGGTTTGGCCCAGTCCGGGCTCACGCTGCCGTGGTGGGTGCCGATGGGGACGACCGCCTTCACGGTGATCGGCCTGGTCGTGGCGGTGGGGCAGCGGGTCGGGCCCGCGCTGCCGGTCGCGATCGCCGGGTTTCTGCTGGCCACGTCGTCGTCGCTGCTGTTCGCGTTCACCGGGCGGCTCGCGCCGTCGTGGCTGAAGGCGCTCGGGATGCTCGCCGGGATCGGGCTGCTGCTGACGTATCCGGTGGTGCCGGACTTCGCGCCGATGCCGTTGGCCGTGCTCACGGGCGAGCTGGGGTCGATCGCGACGGCGCGGGTCGCGTTCGCGGCCACCGGCGGGGCGGTCGCGCTGCTCGGGGCGGCCGCGTTGACGGTCGGGCTTGTCGGGTTCCCGGTGTACACGCTCGCGGTGGTGGTCGGGATGGCCGCCGGGTTCATGCTGCGCTGGTACGTGCGCGCGCTGGACGCCGAGCGCGGCAAACAGGAGGCCGTGCGCGAACAGGCGCGGCTCGGCGAGCGGCAGCGGATCGCGCGCGAGGTGCACGACGTCGTCGCGCATTCGCTGAGCATCACGTTGCTGCACGTCACGGGCGCGCGGCACGGTTTGCGCACGGATCGTGACGTCGACGAGGCCGTCGCGGCGCTCACCGAGGCGGAGCGGATCGGACGGGCGGCGATGGCCGATATCCGCCGCACGGTTGGATTGCTCTCGCAGGAGTCGGCGGGGACGCGGCCGTTGCCCGGCGCGGGCGACATCGCGGAGCTGGTGGCCGAAACGTGCGCGGCCGGGCTGGTCGCGGAGTACGAACTGGAGGGCGACGTGACCGCGGTCGACAATACGGTGGGGCTGGGGCTCTACCGGATCGTCCAGGAGTCGCTGGCGAACGTGGTCAAGCATGCCCCGTCGGAGAAGGCGTTGGTACGGCTGGAGATCAGTGCTGAGGATGCTCGCCTGACTGTCCGCAATGGACACACCGGCGCCGCGCGCAATTCAGGCGGCTCGGGGTTGGCGGGCATGACGGCGCGCGCGGGTCAGCTCGGCGCGCGGCTGACTGCCGGACCCGAGGGCGGCGAGTGGGTAGTCGACGTGACGGTGCCGCTGGCGCGCGAGGCCGTGTCGTGACCGCTGCGTCGGAGGAAATGCGGGTTTTGCTGGTCGACGACCAGGAATTGGTGCGGTCCGGGCTGCGGTTGATCCTGCGTCGTCGCGACGGGTTCGTGGTGGTGGGGGAGTGCGCGGACGGCGACGAGGTCCCGGCCGCGCTCGAAGCGGCCGGCCGGGTCGACGCAGTGGTGATGGACCTGCGGATGAAGCGCGTCGACGGCATCGAGGCGACGCGACGGCTGCGCGCGTCCGGCCCGCGGCCGCCGGTGCTCGCGCTGACCACGTTCGACGATGACGAGCTGCTCGCCGGAGTGCTGCGCGCGGGCGCGGTCGGGTACGTCCTGAAGGATTCCCCGGCGGAGGATCTGATCCGCGCGGTGCGGGCGGTCGCGATGGGCGAGGCGTGGCTCGATCCGGCGGTCACCGGACGCGTGCTCACGACCTATCGCCAGGCGGCTTCCGATCGCCCGGCGGTGCCGTCCGGCTTGTTGACGCCGCGTGAACTGGACGTGCTGACGGCGGTCGCGCGGGGGCTGACGGACGCGGAAATCGCCGGAACGCTGGGGATTTCCGCGAGCACGGTCGAGGCGCATTACGAGCGGGTGTGCGCGAAACTCCGCCTCCGCGACCGGGCGGCGGCCATCGTGTACGCCTTCGACCACGGCCTGGTCACTCCCGGCGCGGCTCCGGCTCCGGCCGGTCCGGACTCGTTGCGGTTCAGCGTCCTCGGCCCCCTGCAGGCGTGGCGGGGGCCGAACCTGCTGGACCTGGGCCCGGTGCGGCAGCAGGCGCTGCTGGCGGCGCTGGTGCTGCGCCCCGGCGAGACGGTCAGCCCCGGCGAGCTGCTCGACGGCGTGTGGGGGCTGGAACCGCCGGGCACCGGCGGCCGGGTGGTACCGGTGTACGTGCATCGACTGCGGAAATGCCTGCGTGCCGTCGGTGAGCGGACGGAAGACTCGGTCATCGGCAGCGATCGCGGCGGATACCGCTTTGCCCGGGAGCGAGTGCGACTGGACGTCACCGAGCTGACCGACCGGATCTCGGAAGCCACGACCGCCACTCACAGCGGTGATCCGTCGGCCGCTGTTGATGCTTATGCCGGTGCGCTGGCCCTGTTCCACGGCGAGCCGTTGGCCGGGTTGCCGGGCCCGTTCGTCGAGGGGGAGCGGCTGCGGCTGACCGAGCGTCGGCTCACGTTGGTGCAGGAGAAAGCCTTGCTGCAGCTGAAACTCGGGCGGACCGATGAGGTGGTGCACGAGCTGTCGGCGCTGCTGGCGGTGCATCCGCATCGGGAGCCGCTGGCGGTGTTGCTGATGCGGGCGCTTCACGGCGGCGGCCGCCGGGCGGACGCGCTGGCGGTGCATCGGCGGATGCGGGAACGGCTGCGGACGGATTTGGATGTCGAACCGGGGGCGGAGCTGGACCGGGAGCTGCGGGTGGTGCTCAGCTCGGATCGGGGTCCCTCGTGAGTGCGCACGGGACCCTGCACCATGTCGAGTTGTGGGTGCCGGACCTCGGCCGCGCGGTCGCGTCGCTGGGATGGCTGCTGGAAGAACTGGGATATCAGCAGTTCCAGGACTGGGCGGCTGGCCGCAGCTGGCGGCTCGGTCCGACGTATCTCGTCGTAGAGCAATCCCCGGCGCTGACCGCGGACCGGCACGACCGCTGCCGTCCGGGGCTGAACCACCTCGCATTTCACGTCAAGGACGCCGCGACGGTCGAGCAATTGGCCGCCGACGCCGCCCGGCACGGGTGGCAGCTGATGTTCCCGGAGAAACATCCCCATGCGGGCGGCGCGGCGCACTATGCCGCGTATCTGCAGAACGACGACGGCTTCGAGGCCGAACTCGTCAGCTCTGCTGGGCAGTGCTGACCGGAGTGCGCGAGCTGTACTCGTCCGAGTCCGAGCCCGAGTCCGGGTACCGCGAAGAAGCCGGATAACGCGACGAAGAATCCGAAGAGCTGGAATCCTCCCCAGAACCGCTCTTCGACGCCTCGCTCAACTTCGTCATCAGCTGCGTAGCCGCCTCCAGGCCCTGAGTCACCGAGGTGATCAGCTGCAGCAAATTATCCGAATCCGACAGCAAAACCCCGAGCTTCTGCGCGATCTGCCCGCCGTACTGCGTAGCGATCGCCACCGCCTGCGGGATCGCCGCCGCGATGCTCGCGCCGAACGTCGCCTGCGCGGCGGCGAACGCCTGCGTCATCAGCTGGATAATCTGCCCGACGGCCTCCGAAATGAGCCCGCCGACCTCCTGCTGCGCCTTCGCGACCACCTTCCCCGCGCCAGTAGCCGCCTTGGCCATCGCGATGCCCGCCTGGCCGACCGCCTCGACGCAGTCCGCGTGCTGCGAGCTGTTGTCGCGGTAGCTGGAAGCCGAAGAGCCGTTCCACCCCGACGTTTCCGGTCCCGCCGACTGCCGGTAATCGTCCGCAACGGACGACACCTGCTGGCCGCCGCCTTCCATGCCCTGCGAATGCGACGACACCGAATCCGGGTTGCCCTGCAACTGTTTCAGCGGTTCTTCCAGGAACCGCACCAGTTCGGTGATCATGCCGAACCCGGCCGACGTCAGCGCGGCGAGCGGGTCCTGCGACGCGCCGAGCAGGTCGAGCGCGGTGGTGGCGCCGCCGAGCCCGGCGGAAACCCAGTCGTGGTTTTCGACCGCCTGCGTGGTGGTTTTCAGATCTGTCAGCAGCTGGCTGGAGTCGGTCACGGGAGCTCCTTCCCCGGCAGCGAGGCGGCGTTGCCCTGGTCGCGGCGTTCGTAGCTTTCCGCCGCCTGAGTCAGGTTCGCGCTCACTTTGTCCACAGTGGACGAAGCGTGCGACACGGCGTCGTTGGTCTTGCCGACCGCCGACTGCAGGCCCGCGGTGAGGAACTGCACGAAGACGCCGAGCGCCTGGTCGCCGAGCCCGGACGGGGCGCTGCGGGCGACATTGCCGAGCCGGTCGGCCAGATCGCCGACGGTGGCCGCGTGCCGGCGCAACTGCGCGGGGTCGACCTCGAAGCCGGCGGTCACGAGATGATCCCCGGGTTCGCGAAGTAGTCGTCTTCCTGGCGCGGAGCGGCGGGAGCCGCCTCGACCGGCAGGTTGTCGCGGACGAGCTGGAGGGCGGGGCCGTCGCCGACGTAGTCGGTCATGATGTCCACGACCTGGGCACCCGCCTGGCGGTGCGCGTCGTGCACGGTGGCGAGGATGAGCCGGGCGAGCGCGTCGGCTTCCAGCGCGCGGGCGGCTGGGCTCAGTCGCAAGTCGGTCAGTGCGCCGCTCGGGCCCACCTCGACCTCGACCTCGCCACGCGGAGAAGCGGCCCGTCCGCCGACGCGGCTGAGGCTCGCGCTCGCGGCCTCCGCGTTGGCCTGCATCCGGGACAGGTTCTTCTGGTAATCGGCGAGCCAGGCCGCCGAGTCTTGGATCGGCACGGAAGGTCCTCCGGTCGTTTTCAGTGCGGTCATCGCGGCCGCCGCGCGGCGGTGGCCAGCTCGCCGAGGGCGAAGCGCAGGTCGGCCTGGCGCAGCGAGTTGACGCTGAGCCAGCCGTCGCGCGCGGGGTTGATCCGGACGCGGCCGCGCGGACCGTCCATCCAGGACAGTTCGCGGCCCTCCCGGGTGCGCCCGTCGCGAGTCGCGCCGAGCTGGCCGCGGCCGGTCAGCGGCACGACCAGGCCGACGAGGCTGTCCAGCGCCGCCGGGTCGCCGCCGCTGTCGCGAACGAGGTCGCGCAAACGGTGGGCACGGGAGGTGTCGTCCTCGTCGTCGGCGAGCGCCATCGCCTCCTTGACCGCGTGCGCGGGCAGCGTGACCGGCATCGTGCGGGCCGCCTCCACCTTCGGGATTTCCGCGAGCACGGCGTCCACCAGGGCGGTCTCGTCCACTCGGCGCACCGACAGCGTGTCGGCCTCGAGCCGCTGACGGCAGATCAGCGCCGAGGACCGGTAAACGAGTGCGGTGACGGCGGTCGCCCCCTCGGCGTCCGCCACCACCAAATCAACGATGCCGCGACGTTCGCGCAGCGCGGTCACGGCTTCCGCGGCGAGGCCGTCCGGTCCGGATTCGTCGGCGAGCCCGCGCGCCCGCAGCGCCTGCCCGGCGGTGGCGAACAGGATCTCGCGCTCGCCCTCGATCCGGCCGTAAGACGGGACCTGCAACGGAAACGGCCAGCTCGCCCCGGCGTGCGCGGCCAGCAGGTCGGCCTCGACGAGTCCGATGTGGACGGTCTCGTCGCCGGTGCGCGGCAGCACGGCGGTCATTCGGCTTGCCGTTCGAGCCGCTGGAATGCTTGCTGCACCCCGGATTCGTGCTCCTGGTAGCGCCGGATTCCTGCCTGCAGCGCCTCGTGGAACCCGGTCAGCTCGGTGTCGGCCGCGCCCAGTTCTCCAGTGAGCCCGGCGTGTCCGGCGGCCTCGCGCAGCCGCTGCGCCAGGTGCAGCGCGGGCGGTGCGGTGCCGAGCTGCGGCAGCCGGTCGGCGAGCCGTCCCGCCGAACCGACGAGTTCACCGGTCTGCTCGCCGAGCCTGCCCAGCGCGGCGACCTGGCGGTCCAGCGCGTTCGGGGCGACCTCGTGGCCGGTCATCGGGTGCTCCTGTCGTTCTTGTCGATCACAGCCCGATCACCGGGCTGATGGTCTTGTCCTCGGGGTGCAGGAGCGGCTGGTCGAGCACCGGCATCTTGTTCTTGTGCTCCTCTTCCTCTTCCTGCGAGGCACCCGCGCCGCGGCCGGGCATCATGCCGTTGCCGCTGGCCGCGCGAGCGGCGGCCATCTCCGCCATCGCGGCGTTGCGGGCGAGCATCGCGCCCTCCATGCCGAGCGCGGAGCGAATTCCGGCGGACAGGCCGGATTCGACCGGAGCCGCGGTGGTCAGCGCGCCCCACGGCATGCCGCTGCCCGCGCCGGATCCGGCTCCGCCGAGCGGACCGGCGTAGCTCGACGCGCTGGTCGAATCGTCCGCGCCGTAGGAATCCGCGGTCGTCGACCCGGCGGGCGGCGGATTGATCGCGTGCGAACTCTTGTGCAGGCTGGCTTCGTAGCGCTGCATCACGTGCACCGCTTCGGCTTTCTGTTCCGCCGCAGCGACATTCGAGGCGAACAGGCTCGCCCCGCCGCCCGCGACCGCGCCGATCGCCGCGCCCATCAACGCGCCCGGGCCAGCGCCGATACCGCCCGCCCCGGCCCCGAGGATCCCGCCGATGACCGCGCCCGCACCCGCTCCGGCCGCCGCCGCGGCGACTGCGCCCCCAGTCGGGTCGCCTGGCGGCTTCGGCATGGTGTTGCGCGCGACGGCGAGCGAATCGCCTGCGTTCTGGGCCGCGCCGCCGACGGTCCCGGCGCGGTCGCCGATCCCGGACGCGCGGTCGCCGAGCGAGCCCAGCCGTCCGGACGCGCGTTCGGCGGCCTGCCCGCTCCAGTTCTCGTGCAGCGTCCCCTGCTGCGATTTGAGCGAATCGGCGTGCGTGCGCATTTCCGAACCGTGCCGCTGCCATTCCGCGGCGACCGTGCTGACGTCGCCGACATCGGCCTTCTCCCACAGCATCTGGTACAGCTGCTGGTGCGTGTAAGCGTTCCAGTTGGTGCTGCCGGGCGGGACCGGGGCGCCGAAGTAGCCCTCCCACACGTTGCGCAGCGCCGACACCACCGGCCGGGCCACGTCGCCGACCGGTCCCGCCTTGTCGAGTCCCGCGAGCGCCGAGTCCGCCAGGTTCTCCACCCCGGCCGACGCGGCGTCGACCACTGATCCGGATTCTCCGGTCATACCCCCGCCTTCGCCTTTGCCCGGCCAGCTGCAGCCGGGCACCCGCGCACGGTAAGGGGCGGCGATGAAATCACGATGAAAGCTGTGATCACCGGGGCGGGACGAGGTCTCCGCTCTCCATCCGGTCCGCGGTGCGGGCGAGCCACGCGGCGTCGTGGCGGAGCCGGGAAACCAGGAAATGCGCCTCGATCATCTGCATTTCCGGCAAATCGGCGTTATCGAGCGTCGCGGAAAGCTCGCGGTGCTGGTCTCGGACCCGTTCCGCCCGGTCTCGCAGCAGGGTGACCGCGCGCGCCGGCGGAAGCGCGCCGAGGTAGGCCAGCGCGATCAGGAACCGGGAGTCGAGGTTGGGGTCGGCGTCGCGGAGCTGCCGTTCGATCCGTTCGCGGAAATCGGCGAGACCTGCCTCGGTCAACCGGACCGGTTGCGGGTCGCCGTCGCCGTCCGGTTCGACGAGCCCGTGCCGGGTCAGCGTGCCGACCAGCGTGTACACGGTCGACGTCTTCGGGTTCAGGAACGGGTAGCGCGTGCGGAGTTCGCGCAGGAGCGCGTACTGGTGGCGCGGGGTTTCCACGAGCAGGCCGAGCATCGGCAGCACTAGCGGGTTGTCGAGAGCGTTCGTCGGCACCGGACCAGGGTAGCGCACGTTAGTCGTATACGAGTACATTGCTCGTATACGACTACTGGAGAGGGATGGTCATGATCACCTTTGGCGTGTGGCCCGGCGTCGTGAGCAGGGACCTGGTGCGGCTGGAAACTTTCATCGACGCGCCGCCGGAGGACGTCGAACGGACCGCGGAAGCGTTGCGGGACCTGGCGAAGGGCACGGAACGGTTCTATGTCCGGTGCTATCGCCACTACCGAGGTCCGCATGAGCCGACGCCGCCGGACGCGGTGCCGTATCTCGGCGACGGGCGAGTGGTGGACTACGTGCTCGGCTATAGCAGTCCGGAGGCCGATCCGGACGGGTTCGCCGACGCGGTGCGCGCAGCGGTTCGCGAGGTCGCCGAGTTGGGCGGCGGGAAATTGCAGGTCTGCGAGGAGGTCAACGTGGCCGCGCCACTGGACGGCGGCAGTCCAGGCTGTTACGACGCGCTCGGTGCCGGGCTCGCGGCGGCGCTGGACGAGCGGGCGCGGCTGGGCGTCGACGTGGCGATCGGATTCAACGCCGCGGTCGCGCTGCCTGGCGATCCGTTTTGGGAAGCGGTGCGCTCGGCGGTAGACCCAGAAGTGCTGAATCGCATTGACTTTCTCGGCTTGGATTTCTTTCCGGATGTCTTCCGTCCGGTGCCCGCCGACGTATTGGCCGGTGCGGTGACCCATGTCGTGCGGTCGTTTCGTGAGTCCGCGTCGGCGATCGGCATTCCGGCGGCGGTGCCGATGCACGTTACCGAGACCGGTTGGCCGACTGGACCGGAGAATTCGGAGGAGCAACAGGTGCGCGTGATGGAATCCGTCGCGCGCACGGTATTCGGGCTGGCCGGCGAGGTGGGTTTGGACACCTACGAGATTTTCGGACTGCGAGACGGGTTGTCGAGCGGTCCTCGGGAAAACCGGTTCGGATTGCTGCGGGACGATTATTCCGCGAAACCGGCGTACGAGACGGTGAAACGGCTGATCGCCGAGTATTCGCGCTGACCCGCGAGGCCGCGAAAGATGGACATTCCGCCGCGTGCCGGACCCGGTTAGTTCCATCTGGCCCCTGGCCACGGGGAAGGCGAGGCCCGATTCTGGAGCGGTCATAGATCACCAGTGCCCTCAGGGAGATACCGTGCGCAGAAATAAGTGGGTGGCAGGCGCGTTGGGTGCCTGCGCACTGGTCATTGGCGTCGCGCCAGCGGCCAGCAGCCAGATCGGCCAGCAGTCGCCGGAGACGTCGCGGCAGCCAGCCGGTGCGGCTTACCGCGACGGCGACTCCGCCTCCGCCACGTTGAAGGACGCCAAGGGCAACGACGTCGGCTCCGCGTGGTTCACCGCCGACAGCCGTTCGAAAGCCGTCTGGGTCGAGGTGTACCTCACCGGGCATTTCGCGCCTGGTTTCCATGGCATGCACGTCCACGAAAAGGGAAACTGCACTGTCGGCGACCCGAAAAACCCGTTCACCGCGGCGGGCGGGCACCTGATGCCGATGGACCACCACACCGGACTGCCGATCGGGCAGCTTCCGTCGGTGCTCGTGCGGTCCAACGGCCGCGGGTACACGAAGTTCCTGCTGGACACTTTCACCTTGGACCAGTTGTTCGGTCCTGACGGGACCTCGATCATCGTGCACTCGAAGTCCGACAATTTCGCGAACATTCCCGCCGACCGGTACGCCGTCCGCAACGACCCCAGCGCACCGGTGCCGGATGAGAAAACCAAGGCGACCGGCGACGCCGGCTCCCGCTACGCCTGCGGCGTGATCGGCCGCGACCAGAACTGACCCCTCAGTCCTTTGTGGACTCTGGCTGCGTGTGGTCCGTGAAGGGCTCCTTGAGGGAATCTGATTCCCTCAAGGAGCCCTTCACGGCATAAGATTCGGCCGTCCGCGCGGGACTTCGG
>NZ_JBHZAG010000120.1:0-23172 GCF_042754125.1 Amycolatopsis sp. NPDC059235 | reverse complement strand
CGCACTCCCCGCGCGCGCTTGCGGCCACCGCCGCGAGTGTGGGGTGGACCGTTAAGGGCTCCTGGAGGGAATCAGATTCCCTCAAGGAGCCCTTCACGGACACCTGACCTAGCGAGTGAGGCGGTCCGGCGGCAAGAACGGCGCGATCTCTTTCGCCGCCTCGACCGCGAGTGCGCCCAGTTCCGAAACCCGATCCTCCGGCAACCGCACCGTAGGCACCTGGATCACCACGGCCGCCCGAGCCAGACCGCGTTCGTCCAGGACTCCAGCCCCGACGCAGCGCACCCCGGCGACGTTTTCCTCGTTGTCGATGCTGTACCCGCGATCGCGCGTCTCGGCCAGCTCCAGCGCGAGGGCGTCCCGGGTGGCGAGCGTGTGCGACGTCAACGCGGGCAGCTTCTCCGGCAGACCGGCGAGATAGGACTCCGCGTCCAGAGAATTGGCGAGCATCGCCTTGCCGGAAGCCGTGGCGTACAACGGAAACCGCGCGCCGGGATGTTGCTCGAACCGCAACGGGAGCGTCGACTGCGCGCGCAACAGCACCACCGACTCGGCACCCTCGCGGATCGTGATGTTGACCGACTCGCCGGTGTCCGCGTTGATCCGCTGGATGACCGGCAACGCCAGCTGCAGCCCGTGCACGCGCTGGGCGGCCTGGCCGAGCAGGATGGCGCCGGGGCCGAGGTGGTAGCTGTCGGTGCGGGGGTTGTGCGCGACGAGCCCGTCGGAGCTCAGCGCGCGCACGACCCGGTGCGTCGTGCCCGGCGTGAGGTCCAGTTTGCGGGCGATCGCGGAGAGCGTGAGTTCCCCGTCCTCGTCCATGAGGAGCCGCAGGATGCCGAGCGCTCGGCGGATGGCCTGCGTTCCGGCTGGCGGCTGTGCTCCGGTCTGGTTCACCTGGGTTCCGTGTTCTCGCGCTGTCGGGTCAGGCCAGATTAACGCCTGCCGGGCCCGGCGCGGCGCAGCGCACCCGATCCGCGCGTCAGCCGGTCCCCGGCCCGTATCATCGGCAATCGTACGGTCCGCTAACGATGGGCAGGGGAAACGATGTCTGGTCCGTTGGTGCCCGGCGGGATCGGGGAGCACACCAGCTGTCTCCTGGTCAAGCTCGGCCAGGTCGTGTTCCGGCTCGCCGAGGACCGGCTGCACGGCCTGGGCCTGCGGGTCCGCCACTACAGCGTCCTGCAGGCGCTGGCCGACAACGGGCCGATGTCGCAGCTGTCGCTGGGCTCGTACCTGCGCATCGACCCGGCGACCATGGTCAGCAGCCTGGACGACCTGGAGTCGCTCGCGCTCGCCGCCCGAGCCCGCGATCCCGAGGACCGGCGGCGTTACGTCGTCGACCTCAGCGACGCGGGGAGGGAGACGCTGCGCAAGGCGAACACACTGCTGGCCGACCTCGACCAGCACGTGCTCAGCGACCTTCCGCAGCGGTCCCACGATTCCCTGCACAAGCTGCTCGCCAAGATGAACGAGGGCGCCGTGCTGCCGGGGGAGTTCGACCGGATGCGGGATCAGGCCGGGTCGACGAAGATGTCCAGCGCCAGTTCGCCCTCGCCGCGCTGATAGCCGGACAGGTCCGTGACACCCTCGGCGGCGAGCACCTCGTCGTCGATGAAGAGGTTCCCGGTGCACTCGCGGGATGGCCGGGTGAGGATCGCGTACGCGGCGTCGGCGACGATTGACGGCGTACGCGCTTGGCTCTCGCCGCCGATGATGTTGCGGACCGCGGCGGTGTCGATCAGGGTGCGCGGCCACAGCGAATTCGCGGCGATTCCGTCCGCCTTCAGTTCCTCGGCGAGGCCGACCGTGCAGAGGCTCATCCCGTATTTGGACAGCGTGTAGCCCAGGTGCGCGCCGATCCACGCGGGGGAGAGGTTCAGCGGCGGCGACAGCGTCAGGATGTGCGCGTTCGCGGCCTTGCGCAGCTGCGGGATCGCCGCCTTGCTGAGCAAGAACGTGCCTCGGGTGTTGATGTCCTGCATGAGGTCGTAGCGCTTCATCGAGAGCTCTTCGGTGCCGGACCGGTCGAGCGCGCTCGCGTTGTTCACCACGATGTCGATGCCGCCGAACTGCTCCGCCGCCGCTTCGGCCGCGGCGAGGACGTCGTCCTCGGACCGCACGTCGCCGACGATCGGCAGCGCCTGGCCGCCGGCCGTTTCGATCTCCTTCGCGGCGGTGTAGACGGTGCCTTCGAGCTTCGGGTGCGGTTTGGCGGTCTTCGCGAGCAGGACGACGTTCGCCCCGTCCCGCGCCGCGCGGGTCGCGATGGCCAGGCCGATGCCGCGGCTGCCGCCGGACATCAGGACGGTCTTGCCGGCGAGAGTCATGGCCGGGGTCCTTTCGGGTGGGCGAACGGGGTCGGCGGGTGCCATGAGCGCAACATGCCATTAGTGGTGCATATGATTTAAGAGGCAAATCCTCACGTCAGGACGCTAGCCGCGGAGCGCGGACGCGAAGATCCCGGGCAGCTTGGACCAGCCAGGACGGCCGGCGAAGGCGGCCAGGCGGCGTCCGGTGACCCGCGCCGTGCGGTTGGTGACGAACCACGGCGGGCGGGGCGAGATCGCGAGCTGCCCGGTCGCGATCGACCGGGGGAACGGCCGGAACGGCCCGTGCACGACGGTCCGTTCGACGTGGTCGAGCAGCAGCGCGTTGTGCACCACGCCGATCCCGCTCTGGACGTCGGTGAGCGGATGCCCGGGGAACGCACCCCAGGATGCGCGGGCGGTCAGGTAGCCGACGCCGGTCCAGGCGTTGATCGCGATGGTGCCGTACCGCAGGCGCGTGATCGCCTCGGTGAAGCTGCTGCCCAGCCGCCGCTTCGTCCGCGGGTGGAGCACGATGTTCGCGCCCAGCGTCCCGGCCAGCTTCTCGTTCGCGAAGTCGACGGCTCGGTCGAGGAACTGCCGCGGATCTCCTGGCAGTTGCGTGACCGCCAGGACCGGGCCGAAGTATTCCTCGGTGAACGCGGCGTCGCCGTCCGCGGGCACGTCGAGCAGAAGCCGGTCTTCCCAGCGTTCCGTGTCCGGGTGCTCGGCGAGGGCGGCCTCGCAGCGGGTGTCGCTGCCCGGATAGTAGGGAGCGCGTTTCCGGGCCGCGGCATACGCTTTGCGAAGTGCGGCAAGGAAAGCGTCCTTCTGCTCCCAATCGCTGCTGAGCACCAGGACTTGCGACGCGACGCAGTTGTACCCGTTGTTGTGCAGCTTCTGCGTGACGACATGCTCGGCCTGGTACGCCAAGTCCCGGGCGGACCAGCGGCCCGGAACGACGATCGTCGGCGAGACCCCGCCGAGTTCGCTGGTGATCGGCTTGTCCAGCCGGACGGTCCGCCGATCCCCGCCCGGGCCGAACACGATGGCGTCGTGGGACCTGACGCTGCCGGTGATGTGCACGTGGCCGATGCCGGGATGGTCGACGGCCGCCGCGCCGACGTCCGCGCCGCCGGTGACGATGCGGACCACCCCGAGGCCGATCAACGGCGCGAAGACCTTCTCGAAGACCGGCAGCAGCGGATCGGTGATCGGGTTCAGCTTGAGCAGGACAACGCGGTTGCCGGCGAACAATTCGTACAGGGTGTCCAGCGGCGCGATGGAGAAGATGTTCCCGGCGCCGAGCACGACACCGACGCCGCCGGTCTTCGCCGGATCCCGCTGGGCCAGTCCGGCTGCGTCGGCGAATTGTTCCGCGGACACGCCGGGCCGGGACCAGACTTCGGCGGTGAAACCGTTGAGCAGCAAGCGATCGAAGACTCCATGGGGGAGAACCCGGACCGCCGCCCGGTCTCCGGGGGCGGCGGAAAGCCGGAAGCCGTCGAGCGGACTCCGTCCGGCCCGCAGCGCTTCAAGCGTCTCCGAGAGCGCCCCGATGCTGCTGAGCACCGCGTACGGCCCGCTGATCCATTCCTCGCCGACCAGCGGGGAATCCGTCGGCAAACCCTTGATCCCGCAGGCGATATCGACCCATTCCTGAGCATGCTCCTGGAGCGCGGCCGACGTCGCGGCGAGCAGGTCGAGCCGGTCGCCGAGAGAAAGCTGGGCCCAAGTCCGCTCGCCCTGGCGAAGTTCCTCTACGAGACCGTCGAGCCGCGCGGTGTCCAAGGTTTTCACGACTCCTGCTCCGCGAGCACCTCGGCGGCGGCGCGACGGCCGGAACGGACCGCGCCGTCCATGTAGCCGTTCCACACCTCGGCGATTTCCGCGCCCGCCCAATGGATCCGGCCGATCGGCTCGGCCAGCGCCGCGCCGTACTGCGTCCACACGCCCGCGCCCAGCCGTCCGCCGTAGCAGCCGCGGGTGTACTCCTCGTCCATCCAGTTCTGCTCGACGTAATCGATCGGCTCGGCCGCTCGCGGACCGAACAGCTTCGTGAGCGTCACGATGGCGGCGCTGCGACGGTCTTCCGCGCTCATCCGCGCCGCGCTGCGGGCGTGCGCGCCTTCGAAGAAGCCGACCAGGACGCCGCAGGAGGCGTCCGGCGGCGAGTTGTCGAGCGTGACGCTGAGCTGGTCGTCGAGGCTGAACGCGAAACCGTTCAGCCCGTCCTCGCGCCAGAACGGAGTCGGGTAGGCGACCTGGATCTTGATGACCGATCCCATCGGGATCTGCTGGGTCAGGCCGTCCCGCGAACCGGAGAGCGCGGGCTGATAGGTCAGGCGTCCGGCCAGGGTCGGCGGGATCGCGACGATGACGTGCCGGGCCGTGACCGAACCGCCGTCGTAGTGCACCTCCACGCCGTCGCTGTGGTGGCTGATCGTGCGGACCGGGCTGCTGAGCCGGACGGTTCCCTCGCCGAGTTCGGCGGCGAGACGCTCGGAAATCTGGTGCGTGCCGCCGACGACGCGCAGCTCCTGGGCACCGCCGGTGGTGCCGACAAGAATATCGAGCAGGCCGCCCGATTTGATGTAGAAAAGGAAGTGCAGCAAGGCCATTTCGGACGCCTCGGCGGAGAACAGCGCGGGCACGACGGCGTCCCAGAACGCCAGCGCCTCCGCGTTGTCCGTGTTGGCGCGCAACCATTCCGCCAGGGTTTGCCGGTCCAGTTCGCCAGCGCCGGGGGACAGCCACGGCGAGGACAGCGACACGGTCTCCGCGATCGCTTCCAGCTCTGCTTGCATGCGGCCGACTTCGATTGCCGCCGCCTCGGAAAGCCCGAAGGTTTCGTCCTCGTACTGGGTGCGAGTCCCGTTGTAGAGCGTGACCGCCGCGCCCTTGTCGTAGGTCGGGTAGGTCTCCAGGCCGAGTTCGCGGACGAGCGCGAGCACCTCGGTCTGCGTCTGGCCGATCCACTGGCCGCCCAGCTCGACCGGCACGCCGTTCGCCAGCTCGCCGCCGAGATTCCGGCCCGCGACGCGGTCCCTCGCCTCCAGCACGAGCACGCTCCGGCCAGCCGCCTTCAGCGCCTTGGCCGCGCACAGGCCGGCGAGCCCGGCTCCGACCACCGCCACGTCACAGTCCGTCATATCTCCACCTTGAGATCTCGGTCGGTTGTCCGACTTTAAAGTAGGCACCGGAGGCCGGACGTGCAAGAGTGGTGGCGGAATTCCCGGACGCGCGGCCGTCCGGGGCGCACGACCGAGCGGGGAGCAGGAGTCCAGTGGCCTACGTCAAGGCAGCAGAACGCGAGCAGCAGATCGTCGGCGCGGCGGTCAACGTCCTGAGCGAGGTGGGCGTGCCCGCCACGACCCTGCGCGCCGTCGCCGCGGAGGCGGGCATCTCGCTGGGCACGCTGCACTACGTGTTCCCGTCGAAGGACCTGCTGCTGCAGTCGGTGCTGACGACCGTGATCGACGAGATCGCCGCGACCCTGCGCGCGGGCCTCGAACTGGACAAGGGCGTCGAGCACGCCCTGCGCGCCGGCGTGCTGAACTTCTGGAACCGCCTGGTGGAAAGCCGCCTCGGCCTGCAGATCATGCAGTACGAACTGGCCACCTACTCGCTGCGCGCCGAGGGCGCGGGCGGGCTCGCGCACCTGCAGTACGAGCGGTACACGACGCTGGTCACCCGGTTCTGCGAGCAGGCCGCGCAGGCGGCGGGGGAGCGCTGCGCGGTCGGCTTCGACGTGCTCGGCCGGATCAGCCTCGCGGTCGTCGACGGCCTGATCCTGCAGCACGTCGCGAACCCCGACTCCGAGCGCTCGCACCGCGACCTGAACCACGCGCTGGACATGCTCGTCATGCTCGCCGACCCGCAGCCGGTGGCCAGGGTCCGCGGCGCCGCGAAATAACCCGTTCCGGCGGAGAGTGTTGCTTCGCCGCGACCGCTGACCTACTGTTCTCGGACGGACGTCCGACTTTCCAGTCCGATCCGGTCCCCCGAGGACGGTGCCTCCATGAACTCCAGCCTTCCGCCCGGCGCTGCCGACGAGCAGCTCGAAAAGGGCGCACTCAGCACCACCGACATCGTGTTCTTCGTGCTCGCCGGCGTCGCGCCGATGGGCGTGGTCGTCGCAGTCCTGTCCTTGTCCGTCGCCCTCGGCAACGGCCCGGGAGTGCCTGGCACCTACCTGATCGCCGGGGTGGTCCTGGCGTTGTTCGCGGCGGGTTACGTCCAGATGAGCCGCCGCATCACCAACACCGGCGGCTTCTACACCTACGCCAGGGAGGGGCTCGGCAAAGCCGCCGGCGGCGCCGCGGCCTGCCTGGCGCTGGTCACCTACAACGCCGGAACGATCGGCATTTTCGGTTCGCTGGCCTATTTCTCCGACGTCGTCGCCGGGCAGTTCGGGCTGCACCTCGGCTGGGCGACCTGGGCGGTGGTCGCTCTCGCGGCGGTCGCGGCGTTGTCGTACTTCGAGGTCACGCTGAGTGCGAAAGCGCTGGCGGTGCTGCTCGCGGCGGAAGTGCTGGTGCTGCTCGCCTTCGACGTCGCCGTCTTGGTACACAATGGATTCCACGGCTTCTCGCTCAGCGTGTTCCGGCCGAGCGTCGTGTTCGGCGGCGGCTTCGGGATCAGCCTGATGCTCGCTTTCGGCTCGTTCGCCGGATTCGAAGCGACCGCACTGTACGGCGAAGAAGCCAAGAACCCGCGACGAAGCGTGCCGCGCGCGACTTATCTCGCGCTCGCCGCGATCACGATCTTCTATTTGCTGACCATGTGGGCGGCCATTTCTTCCTACGGTTTCTCGAACGCGAAAGCCGCGGCGCAGGCGGATCCGCAAAACTTCATGTTCAAGGCGATGGCCTCGATGCTTTCCCAGGGCATGGCCGACGTGATGGCAGTCCTCGTCGTGACGAGTCTTTTCGCGGCTTTCCTTGCCTTCCATTGCAATACGGCTCGCTACCAGTTCGCGCTCGCGCGGGCCGGTCTGCTGCCGCACTGGCTTACGCGCACGCATCCCCGTTACGGGTCGCCCGTCGCGGCCAGCGCGCTGCAGCTGCTTCTCGTCGCTGTTGTGACCGCGGCCTTTGGCTTGGCGGGCAAGGATCCTTATCTCGGCATGGGAGTCAGCCTGTTCGGATTCGGCGTGCTCGGCATCGTGGTGCTGCAGGCCATTGCCGCCGCGTCGATCGTCGGGTTCTTCCTGCGTCGCCGCGAAGGCGAACCCGTCCTGCTCGCCATTGTCGCGCCCGTGCTCGGCGGTCTCGGACTGGTGGTCGGACTCGTTTACATGATCTCGAACTACTCGATTTTGGCTGCGGGAACGGTGAAACAGCTGGATTACCTGCCGTGGCTGCTTCCGATCGCCGCCGTGCTCGGTGCGGTTGCCGCAGTGAAGCGGCACCGCAATGAATCCGTTCGGAGGGACCAGAATGACGCCATCGCCGGTGCTTGAAACGACCGTGGCGATCGTCGGGGCCGGAATAGCCGGGCTAGTCGCCGCACGCGACCTGCGCCGCGCCGGGATCGATGTCGTCGTGCTCGAATCCGCGGGCCGGGTAGGCGGCCGCGTCCTGTCGGAGACCTCCGCGCTGGGGTCCCGGCTGGACCTCGGCGGCCAATGGATCGGCCACGGTCACCATCGGTTCGAGCAGCTCGCGAAGGACCTCGGCGAGACCGTTTTCCCCATGCACACACCGAAACGCCCCGTCGTGGTCGACGATGCCAAGCCTGTGCCGAGTTCTACGATGGCCGCGGCGAACCTGGCGCTCGCGGTGTGGGAACTGCGGGCGAAGCTCGGCGCCCCCGCGAAGTGGGAGCACACGACGGTCGGGCAGTGGATCGCCAAGTCGCCCGGACGGCGTTCGCGACGGGTCCTCGAAGCCCTCGTCGCGGCGTCGAGCTGCGCCGACCTCGACCTCCTGACGATGCACGCGTTCGCCTCGATGATCCGGCACCAAGGCGGGCTGGCCACGATGATGGCGACCAAGGGCGGCGCGCAAGAAAGTCTGCTGACCGAGGGCGCCGGAACGCTTGCCGAGCGGTTGGCCGCGGAGCTGGGCGCCCGGGTGCGGACGGATTGCCGGGTTACCGCAGTGCGTTCTGCCGCCGAGGGAGTAACCGTGGAAACGCTGTCCGGCGTGGTTTCCGCTAAGAAGGCGATCATCACTGCCCCGCCACCGACCGCCGCGCGGATCGCCTTCGACCCGCCGCTCCCGGCCGCCCGCACGAGGCTGGCGAAGAACATGTACCTGGGCTCGGTGTACAAGGCGATCTCGGTGTACGACCGTCCATTTTGGCGGGAGCGGAACGAGGCCGAACTCGTCGTCCTCGACAAGCCCGCCTCGGTCATCTTCGACACCTCGCCACCCGGCGGCCCGGGACACCTGTGCGTGCTGATCGGCGGCAGCCCAGCGCGCGAACTTGACGCGCTGGCCCCGGACGAACGGCGTGACCTGGTCCTAGGCCCGCTCGCGGCGCGGCTGGGCCCGGAAGTCTTGTCACCGGCGAGCTTCCACGAAAAGGCCTGGCACCTGGACGACCACGTCGGCGGCGGCTACTCGGCCCTCCCGAAACCCGGCAGCCGCGACGGCTACTTCCCGATCCCCGCCGACCCGGTCGGCCACGTGCACTGGGCAGGCACCGAGACCGCCGCCGAACACGCCGGATACATCGAAGGCGCGATCGAATCCGGCCAACGGGCGGCTCGCGAGGTCGCCGCCGTGCTCAACGACTGACGGAGGAACCGTGAAATTCACCGATTTCGAGGACGGTTTCCGTTTCGAGCTGGCGAACCGCGAGTTCGCGCGGATCTCGATGACACTGCTTGCCTCCCGCGCCGCCGCGCACGAGCTGGGCCCGTTCTTCGCTGGCTACGCCCGGTTGGAGGCATTCAGCGCGCCTCGGTACCGGGCCGCCGCGGAACGCCTGTCGATCCGCTACCGGCCGAACCTGCGGACGCGCGCCCGGGGCTGGCTCACCGGGCACACCTCGAAACCCTTGCTGCGCGAACTGCTGCGGATCGCGTACCCGAGGACGGTCGAGTACGCGGAAGACCTCCGCTGCCTGGCCGCGTCCGAGACACCGGGGGATTTTCTCGACTATCTGGTGCGGCAGGAGGACTTGCAGGTGCGGATGATGCACGCGGCACTGATCGGGAACGCCTCGGACGTGCCCGGGATGGTCGAGGAGTTCATCAGCGGCTGGGACAGCTAGATCAGACGCCGTATCCGCCGTCCACGTCGAGCTTCTGCCCGCTGATGAACCCGGCCCGGTCCGAGGCCAGGAAACACACCGCTTCCGCGATGTCCTGCGCGCTGCCGAAGGTGCGCAACGGGATGGCGCGCCGGGCGGCCTCAAGAGCGCGTTCGTCGAGGTCGCCGCGCGCCATCAGGTCCGCGGCCATGCCGTCGGTCAACATCCCGGGCCCGACGCAGTTGACGCGGACGCCGAACCGGCCCTCCTCGGCCGCGAGTGCCCGGGCGGTCGCTTCGACCGCACCCTTGGGCCCCGCGGACAGACCGTCGCGGACCGGATAGCGCTTGGTAGCCGCGGTGGTGACCGCCACGATCGATCCTTTGCTGGCTCGCAGCGCGGGCAATGCCGGATGCACAAGATTGAAGAACGCGGCGGCTTCCGCGGCGAGGTGCCTGCCGAACTCGCCGGGGTCCACTGTAGACAGATGCTGCTGCGGGACGAGCGGCCCGGCGGCGTGGACGAGGGTGTGGATCGCCCCGAAACGCTCGACCACGCTGCCGATGTACGCCTTGCTCTGCGCGGGGTCGGCGAGATCGAGAGAATCGGCCGTCGCGCCGAGTTCGGTCGCCAGCTTGCTCGCTGCTTCCTGATTGCTGCGGTAGGTGAAGGCGATCGCGCAGCCGCGTCCGGCGAGCGTCCGGCAGATCGCGGCGCCCAGACCTCCGGTGCCTCCGGTCACGACCGCGACGCCCGGCTTGCCGTGAAAGTCGTTCAAGGGCCGGTCTTCTCCTGTCGGGGACGATGGCAAGCAAACGCTTGGTCGAGACTACGAGGCTGTGCCGCGTTGGTCAACCGAGCGCCGGAGGTGTCCATTGAGCCGACGCATGCGCCCCGCTCTTTTCGCTGCCGAAGGTACCTTCGCGCGACCACGCACCCCGAGCCGAAGGAAGTGGAACGTGACCGACCAACTCGTGGATCTGCGGGACAAGATCGTGTTCGTCACCGGTGCCGCGCAAGGACAGGGCGCGGAGCACGCCCGGACGGCGGCCCGGCTGGGCGCGAGCGTCGTGCTGGCCGACCTCGACGAGAGTGCCGTCGCGAAGGTCGCGGCGGAGATCGACGGGCGAGCCGTCGGACTGGACGTGCGCAGCAAGGAGAACTGGACCACCGCCATGGAACGCGTCCGCGCCGAGTTCGGCCGGGTCGACGTGCTCGTCAACAACGCTGGGTTCTACCGCAAGGCACCGTTGGCGAGTTTCGAGGAGGAGCATCTGGCGCAGACCTTGGGCGTCAACCTGATCGGCCCGGTTCTCGGGATGCAGGCCGTGCTGCCGTTGATGCGCGACCGCGGCGGTTCGATCATCAACGTCGCCTCGACCGCGGGGTTGACCGGATTCGCGGGCGGTCTGGGGTACAGCGCGTCGAAATGGGGACTGCGCGGGGCGAGCAAATCCGCGGCGAAGGAGCTTGGCGAGTTCGGCATCCGGGTCAACTGCGTCTGCCCGGGTGCGATCGACACGCAGATGATCTCCGAGACGACCCGCGCGGGCGGGGGAGCGGTGGCTGGTCAGCCGATACCTCGTCCCGGCACGACGGCTGAGGTGGCCGCGCTGGTGGCGTTCCTCGCCAGTGACGCGAGCAGTTACTGCACCGGGCAGGATTTCGTGATCGACGGCGGCCAAACCGCCTGACGACCCGGCTGGCCGGCCCTCCGCATCGAGGGCCGGCTAGCCAGCAGCAGGTCCGCCGTTGGCCAACTGCAGCTCAACCGCAGGAAGCTCCGGCACCGCCCGAGGTCGCAGCGTCGGAACCCCGTTGGCGACCCGCCACACGGTAGCGGCGGCATTGCGCACCTCGGTGATCGTCGAGACCAAGTCGAGCGCTCGGGTCGGCCCGCATACCGACAGCGCGAAGTGTCCGTCATCGTCCATCGTGGTGATCGGGGCGGCTACGACAGTCACGCCGTGATGAGTGCCCTGCGCATCGACGGCGACGCCTCCGCGGTCGCGGACCCGGGCGAGGTCGCGCAGGAGCTGGCTGCGCGACTGGATGGAGTACTGCGTCGGCGCGTACCCGAAATGCAGCTCAGGCCAATGATCGGGCGACAGGGTGGCGAGCAGCGCCCGGCCGGGGGCGGTGAGCGGGACCGGCTGCCGGGCGCCCGCGCTCCACTGCCCGGAGGCGGACGGCCACGAGCCGATCCGCTCCAGGTGCATGATCTCGGAGCCGACCAGCATGCTCAGGTACACGGTCATCCCGCTGCGGCGGTGCAGTTCGGCCATCACCGCGACGGCGGCGCGCGGGACGGTGCGCCGCCGGGTGAACTGGGAGCCGAGCTCGAACATCCGCACGCCGAGCGTGTAGGTGAACTCCTTGCGCTCCACCCAGCCGAGTTCGACCAGCCGCTGCAGGATCCGGTGCGCCGACGACCGCGGGACGTGGGAGCGGCGGGCGAGTTCGGCCAGGGTCAGCGGCCGTTCGCCCACGAAAGACTCCAGCAGGGACGCGACGCGGTCGATCATCGCCGCGGGGGCTTCCTCGATGTGCGCCATTGCACCACCACCTCCAGAGACTGCGTGTGTCAGATTAAGACTACCTGTCAGAATCTGACACTTTGGAGTGTAGGCACATCGACGCTCGGCTGTAAACCGGCTCGCGGACAGAAAAGTGCGCCGTGTCCGGGCAAACCGGGCACGGCGCACCTGTGCGGTCATACCGTCTGGACGATCCGAAGCCGTCCTGCGGCGACTTCGGCCTCGAGGGACTCTTTGAGCCGCGAACATCCGGCCAGCGCGGGTCCCGGCATGGGCGACGAGCCGAGTTCCGCGCAGGCTTCGACGGCTTCGGCGTTCCACTGCAAGCTCGTCTGGTGCACGGTGCTCTTGCGCACCAGCAGCCGCGCGGCGCAGTGCTGGCACCGCAGCGGTTGCATCGGCACGTCGTCGAGCCGGTTGTCGGTCCTGAGTTCGCTCACGGCGCGGTCTCCGTCGGCTTGGCCTGCCGGGCGATGTTGGCGGCCACCTCGTCGTGCCACGCCTTCGTCGGCCGGGTGAGATCCAGTTCGTACTCGAACCGGTCGACCATCTCCGGCCGGACATCTGCGACGTCGACGTAGAACTGCTCGTACCAGCGGCGGAGCTGGTACACCGGCCCGTCTTCCTCGCACAGCAGCGGGTTGTCGATGCGGGCCTTGTTCTTCCAGATCTCGACGTCCTGCTCGAAGCCGACCTTGATGTAGTCGCCGAGCGCGATCGCCGAAGCCATCGCCGCGTCCTCCGGCAGCGACGCCGACTTCTTGACGATGATCCCGTACTGCAGCACGAACGAATCCGCCGAGATCGGGTAGTGGCAGTTGAGCAGAACCGTGTGGTGATCGCCGAACTCGTAGTGGTAAGTCAGGTCGTCGATCATGAACGACGGGCCGTAATACGACGCGACGGAGGTGGTGCCGAGCATTTTCGGCTGGCCCTCGGGCGCGGGATAGTCGTCGCGGGCGTCGCCGTTCATGTACTGGGTCGCGACGTGGCCCTCGAAGACGTTCTTGAAGTACGTCGGCAGCGATCCGTGCACATAAAAGAAATGCGCCATGTCCACGACGTTGTCGATGATCTCTCGGCAGTTCGTGTTCACCACGGTGGTGTACCAGTGCCAGTCGGTCCACTCGTCGCTTTCCGCGCCCTCGATGCGCGGGATGGCGACCTCATCGGCCGGCTTCTTGCCTTCCGGGTCGTGCCAGACGAACAGCAATCCGTCCTGCTCCAAGGTCGTCCACGCCCGGGTGCGCGCGAGCATCGGTACGCGTTTGCTGTACGGGATCTGCTTGCACCGGCCGTCGCCGCCCCAGCGCCAGTCGTGGAACGGGCAGGCGATCTCGTCGCCCTTGACCTCGCCCTGGGACAGGTCGCCGCCGAGATGCCGGCAGTAGGAATCGAGGATATTGATCTTTCCGCTCTCCCCGCGGAACACCACGAGTTTCGTGCCGAAGGCGTGCACGGTATGCGGTTTCCCGTCGGCGAAATCGCGGACGAGACCCAGGCAATGCCAGCCGCGGGCGAAGCGGGACGGCGCCGAATCCGCTTCGATCAGGCGGATCTCGTTCGGTTGCAGAGAAGTCATCGCGCTCTCCTGGAAAGGGTTGGTGGGGAGCTGTCGGTCCGGTGCGTTCCGGTTTTAACAAGTGCCGGGGCCATGAACCGGGTCACAGTTCACTGACTGGAACGCCGGTGGTGCACGACGTCGGCCGGGCTCCAGATCGCGCGCATGCTCGTGATCCGGCCGCGTTCGTCGAACGTCATGACGTCGATCGGCTCGATCGAGCTGACGAACTCCTCCGTCGTGGTGATCACGCGCAGATGGAAGGCCGCCGTGTCGCCGGACGCGCGGACGGTCAGCAGTTCGGCGGTGAGAGCGAGGCCGTCGAGTTCGCTGTAGAACGCGGCGATGGCTGCACGGCCCTTGCGGACAGCGCTGCCCGCAGGGTCTTCGACGGTGGCGTCCTCGGCGTAAAGCTCGGCGATCTTGGCCGCGTCGCCCGCTTCGAGCCTGCGCGCGTACTCCGCGACGGTCTGGGTGATCTTGTCGATGGTCAGCATGCGGGGATGCAAGCACAGCCGGGACCGGGGCAGAGACCGAGCAACCGCTTGGTGGGAAGCCGGTGCCGATTTCACCGCTGACCTGGCCGGAAGCGCCTGCCGGACAAGATCTTTCGCGACCGGCCTCCCAGTCAGCGAAACGACCGCGGTCCGGCGGCCGGGCGCGGCCCTACCGTTCCCCGATCAGGCGACGAGGACCAGGAGGGTGGATGTCCACCGAAACGAGTACCGGCCGCGAGGCCGCGCCGGGTTCGCGCGGCAAGCGGGTCCGGGTGACCGACGTCGTGGAGGAGACCGCCGACGCGCGCTCGTTCGTCGTGGAGCCGGTCGGGGAAGCCGCGTTCGGCTACCGCGCGGGGCAGTTCCTGACCGTGCGGGTCCCGGACGCCGGAACGGGGTCCGCCCGCTGTTACTCGCTGTCGAGTTCGCCGCACAGCGATCAGGCGATGAAGTTCACCGTCAAGCGCGTGCGGGGCGGGCACGGGTCCAACTGGCTGTGCGACACGATCGCGGCCGGGGACGAACTCGACGTCCTCCCGCCCGCCGGGACGTTCACACCCGCGTCGCTGGACCAGCCGGTGGTGCTGGTGGCGGGCGGCAGCGGGATCACGCCGGTGATCGCCATCGCGAAGTCGATCCTGTTCGGCGGCAGCGGGAACGTCGTGCTGATCTACGCGAACCGGGACGAGGCGTCGGTGATCTTCGCCGGCGAACTGGCCGCCCTCGAGAGCAAGTTTCCCGATCGCTTCACGGTGATCCACCTGCTGGAGTCGCTGCAGGGCTATCCCGGCCGGAACCTGCTGACCGTGCTGCTGCGTCCGTTCGCCGGCCGCGACGTCTACCTCTGCGGTCCGGAACCGTTGATGGACCTGGCGGCGGACGTGTGCGCCGGAATCCCCGGGACCAAGGTGCACTCGGAGCGATTCCTTTCCCTGCAGCAAGATCCGTTCGCCGCCGACCCGGAGACCGGGACCGGCGAGGTCGCGAGCACGGTACGGGTCTCGCTCGACGGCGACGACCACGTCGTGCCCTGGAATGCCGGGCAGAAACTCCTCGACGCGCTCTTGGCCGCAGGTGTCGACGCGCCGTACTCGTGCCGCGAAGGCGCCTGCAGCGCGTGCGTGTGCGCGCTGACGGAAGGCAAGGTGAACCTGGCGCGCAACGAGATTCTGACCGAAGACGATCTCGCCGACGGTTACATCCTGGCGTGCCAGGCGGAACCGGTCAGCGACGAGATCGCCATCGAGTACTGAGGCCGCTGTTCCACTCATCAGGAGACCCGGTCCGATCCGGCTTCCTGGTTGGCAAGCTCGACCCACTGCGAAGATCTAGGAGCCCCTATGCCGAATCCAGTGCTCGACAACATCGAGGCGATCGCCGACGAACTCCGGGCCGCCGCCGACGAGGGCGAGTCGCTCGGCCGCCTTCCCGACGACATGGCCAAGCGGCTCAAGCAGGCGGGCATCATCCGGTTGCTGCAGCGCAAGAAGTACAACGGCTACGAGGCCCACCCGCGCGAGTTCGCCGAGACGGTGATGAAGACCGCGAGCGTCTACGGGTCGGCGGGCTGGGTGGGCGGCATCGTCGGCGTCCACCCGTGGCAGCTGGCCTTCGCGGATCCGAAGGTGCAGGAAGAGATCCTGGGCGAGGACACCGATACGTGGCAGGCGTCGCCGTACATGCCCGCCGGGGTCGCGGTGCCGGCCGACGGCGGTTTCGTGCTGAACGGCCGCTGGCAGTTCTCGTCGGGAACCGACCACTGCGACTGGATTTTCCTCGGCGCGATGCTCGGCGGCCAGGACGGCCAGCCGCTGATGCCGCCGCACAGCATGCACGTGATCCTGCCGCGGTCGGATTACGAGATCATCGACGGTTCCTGGGATGTCGTCGGCCTTCGCGGCACCGGCAGCAAGGACATCGTGGTCAAGGACGCGTTCGTCCCGGCTTACCGGGTGATGGACGCGGACAAGGTCATCGACGGCTCCGCGGCGAGGGAGTACGGCGTCACCGAGACGCTGTACAAGATGCCGTGGTCGACGATCTTCCCGCTGGGCATCACGTCGGCGACCATCGGCATTTGCGAGGGCGTGCTGGCCGCCGGGGTCGAGTACCAGCGCAATCGCGTCGGCGCGACCGGCACTCTCGTCAAGGACGATCCGTATGTGCTGCACGCACTCAGCGATTCGGCCTCGGAGATCGACGCCGCGCGCCAGCAGCTTCTGTCCAATGTGGACAAGGTGTGGGACAAGGTCGACCGCGGCGAGGAGATCGACTTCGCCACCCGCGCCCAGATCCGCCGCGACCAGGCCCGCGCGGCGTGGCGAGCGGTCCGCGCCGCCGACGAGATCTTCGACCGCGCCGGCGGGAACGCGTTGCGGATGGACAACCCGCTGCAGCGCTTCTGGCGGGACGCGCACGCCGGTCTGCACCACGCGATCCACGTCACCAGCACCACCTACCACGCCGCCGCACTGGCGTCGCTGAACGTCGAAGTCCCGCAGGGTCCCCTGCGCGTGATGATCTGAGAAAGGACCTCCGTCATGAGCGAAATCAAGGGACTCGGCTACGTCCGGGTCATCGCCACCGACCTGGAGCGCTGGCGCGAACTCGGCTTCGACGTGCTCGGTTTCGCACCGGGCTTCGGCGACGAGAAGGACGCGCTGCACTTCCGGATGGACGAGCGCCCGTCGCGGATCACCGTCGAGCACGGCGACGCGGACCGTGTGACGGCGGTCGGCTGGGAAGTGCGCGACGCTCCGGCGTTGCGCCGGCTCCGCGCGACGCTGGAAGACGCTGGCGTGGAGTGCACGTCGATGTCGCAGGAACTCGCCGACCGGCGCAAGGTCGAGGCCGGTTTCTCCGCGAAGGATCCTGGCGGCACTCCGCTGGAGTTCTTCCACGGTCCGGTGCTCGAACACAGCCCGGTGGTGACCAAGTACGCCCACAAGTTCGTCACCGGCGCGCAGGGACTCGGTCACGTGGTCATGCCGACCACCAGCTTCGACGAGTCCTTCGAGTTCTACACCGAAACGCTCGGCTTCCTTTCGCGCGGCGCGTTCCGGATGCCCGGCCCGCCCGAAGCCGGTCCGCTGCGGATCCGGTTCCTCGGGGTCAACCAGCGCCACCACAGCCTGGCGATCATGCCGAGCCTGGAAGGCCGCGACCCGGGCCTGATCCACGTCATGGTGGAGGTCGATTCGCTCGACGCGGTCGGCCGCGCCTACGACCAGGTGCTGGCGCGCGATTTCCCGGTGTCCTCGACACTGGGGCGGCACACCAACGACAAGATGATCTCGTTCTACGTGCGCGTCCCCGGCGGCTGGGACATCGAGTACGGCTACGGCGGACAGCCCGTCGACGAAAGCTATTACACCGCCGAGGAAATCACCGCGGACAGCTACTGGGGCCACGAATGGCTCTGGATGAAGGAAATGAAGGAAGCGCAGAAGGCCGCCGAGTCCACTGTGGATGCCTGACGTGGAAAACTCTTTCGACGCGGTCGTCGTCGGCGCCGGTATCGCCGGGCTCTACGCGGTGCACAAACTGCGTGCGCGCGGCATGCGGGTGCGCGGCTTCGAGAGCGCGGCCGGGGTGGGCGGAACTTGGTACCACAACCGGTACCCCGGTGCGCGCTGCGACGTCGAAAGCATCGACTATTCCTACTCGTTCGACGAAGAACTGCAGCAGGAATGGACGTGGAGCGAGCGGTTCGCGGCTCAGGAAGAGATTCTGCGGTATCTCGGCCACGTCGCGGACCGGCACGACCTGCGCTCGGCGTACGAGTTTTCGACCAGGGTGACGGCGGCGGACTACGACGACCGGTCCGGGCGGTGGACGATCCGCACCGACACCGGCCGGACCGTCAGCGCGCGGTTTCTCGTGCTGGCCACCGGTGTCCTGTCGGCCACCAACATGCCGGACATTCCGGGGCGGGACAGTTTCGCGGGCGAGCTGTACCACACCGGAGCCTGGCCGCATCACGGCGTGGAATTCGAGGGCAAGCGCGTCGGCGTGATCGGTACTGGGTCGTCCGGCATCCAGACGGTCCCGGTCGTCGCCGAAACCGCCGCGCGGGTGACGGTTTTCCAGCGCAGCCCCAACTATTCGATTCCCGCGCGGAACCGGCCGCTGACGCCGGAGGACCTCGCGGAAATCAAAGCCGGTTATCCCGAACGGCGGCGGTTGTCGCGAATCAGCGGCGGCGGCACGCCCAACAGCCCGCACCCGCGCGGCGCGCTCGAAGTCGACGCCGCCGAGCGGACCCGGATCTACGACCGGTGGTGGGAACGCGGGGGATACCTGTTCGCCAAGGCTTTCCCCGACCAGACCACGAATCTCGCCGCCAACGACACCGCGCGCGAATACGTCGAAGCCAAGATCCGCGACCTCGTGCACGACCCGGAGATCGCCGAACAGCTCATCCCGGACGACCATCCGATCGGCACGAAACGCATCGTCACCGACAGCGGGTATTTCGAGGCGTACAACCGGGAAAACGTCGAGCTGGTCAACCTCCGCCGCACGCCGATCACCGAGATCACTCCGGACGGCGTTCTCACGGAGGACGGTCTGCACGAACTCGACATGCTGATCTTCGCCACCGGTTTCGACGCGATGACCGGTTCGCTGTCCCGCATCGACATCCGCGGCCGGGACGGGCGCACGCTGCGCGACGAATGGTCGGCGGGCCCGCGCACCTACCTCGGGCTGGCGGTTTCGGGATTTCCCAACATGTTCGTCGTGTCCGGGCCCGGCAGCCCGAGCGTGCTGGCGAACATGGTGCTGACCGCCGAACAGCACGTGGACTGGATCGCGTCCTGTGTGGACTACCTCGACGAGCACCGCGCGACGACGATCGAGGCGAGCGAAGACGCCGTCGCGGAATGGGTGGCCACGTGCAACGCCAACGCGGCGGCGACGCTGTTCCCGGCCGCCGACTCCTGGTACCTCGGCGCGAACATCCCCGGCAAGCCCCGGGTGTTCATGCCGTACGTCGGCGGGCTCGGCAAGTACCGCGCGATCTGCGACGAGGTAGCGTCCGCCGGGTATCGCGGGTTCGTGCTCGACGATCCCGCCGCCGAGGTGAAGGCGATGCTCGCCGGTCTGGCGGACTTCCCGGACGTGACCCAGCACGATCCCGCGGACCTGCGGGCGCTCATCCGCTCCCGCCGGGCACCGCTGACGCGTCAGCCCGCGATGCGGATCGCGGAAGATCGCGTCATCGAAGGCCCTGGCGGGGACCTGACCCTGCGGATCTACGCGCCGCACCACGAAGGGCCCCTCCCGGTTCTGGTCTTCGCGCACGGCGGCGGGTTCGTATTCTGCGACCTCGACAGCCACGACGAGTTCTGCCGTGCCATGGCGGATGCGGTCGAGGCCGTGGTGATCGCGGTCGACTACCGGCTGGCCCCGGAACATCCTGGTCCCGCAGCGATGGAGGACGTTTACGCGGCGCTGGTCTGGGCCACCGAACACGCCGCTGAGTACGGGGGAGACCCGGCCCGGATCGGCGTAGCTGGCGACAGCGCCGGGGGCAATCTAGCTGCGACAGTGTGCCTTGCGGCGCGCGACCGCGGCGGCCCGCGCATCGCCGCGCAAGTCTTGGTGTACCCGGTGATCGACGACGATTTCTCCACCGAGTCCTATCAGCGTTACGGCGAGGGCTACTACAACACCGAGACCGCGATGCGGTGGTACTGGGCGCAATACGCGCCGAACGGAACCGACAGCCCCTACCTGGTGCCGACCCGGGCGGAGTCTCTTGTGGACCTTCCTCCCGCTGTGGTCGCGACCGCCGAACTGGATCCGCTGTGCACGGCCGGAGACGCCTACGCCGAGCGTCTGCGGGAAGCCGGGGTCTCCGTGACCGCACACCGTTTCGAGGGCCTGTTCCACGGCTTCCTGACGATCCCGGCGTTGTCCCTGACCGAACCCGCGCGAGAGAAGCTCTGGCAGATGATGCGGGACCTCCTGGCTTAGTCGTCCGTGAGGGGAACCCTGAGGGACTCAGAGTCCCTCAGGGTTCCCCTCACGGCACGCCGCACCCCGCAACGAGAAAGGACTGACGTATGACGGCAGGCAAGCTGCGTCCCGTCCCGGCGGCCTCGATCACCGAATGGCACGAGACCGCGGACGTGGTGATCGCCGGGTACGGCATCGCCGGCGTGTCCGCCGCGATCGAGGCCGCGAGGTCCGGCGCGCAAGTGCTGATCCTGGAACGCACGAGCGGCTGGGGCGGTGCGGCGGCGCTGGCCGGTGGCTTCGTGTACCTCGGCGGCGGCACTCCGCTCCAGCGCGCCCTCGGCTTCGAGGACTCCGTGGAGAACATGGAGAAGTTCCTGCTCGCGGCCGTCGGCCCGGGCGCCGATGCGGCCAAGATCGCCGACTACTGCCTCGGCAGCCTGGAGCACTACGACTGGCTGATCGGCAACGGCGTGCCCTTCCGCGAAGCGCTCTGGGACGAGCCGGGTTGGGAACCGCCGCACGACGAGGGCCTGGCCTATTCCGGCGGCGAAAACGCGGCACCGTTCAACGCCGTCGCCAGCCCCGCGCCGCGCGGACACGTGCCGCAGATGCGCGACAAACGCACGGGGGAGCGAGGCGGCGGCTACATGCTGATGAAGCCGCTCGCGGAGACTGCCGAAGCGCTCGGCGTGCGCGTGTCCTACGACGTCCGCCTGAGCCGTCTCATCGTGGACGGCGAGCGAGTCGTCGGAGTGCTCGCGCGGCGCTACGGACGCGAGATCGCCGTCCGGGCGGAACTCGGCGTCGTCCTGGCGACCGGCGGCTTCGCCTACTCCGAGCAGATGGTCGCCGACCACGCGCCGCGGCTGATCGGGCGTCCGGGTGCCGCGATCGAGGAACACGACGGCGTCGGCATCCTGGCCGCGACCGCGTTGGGCGCGGCGACCGCGCACCTGGACGCCACTGAAGTCGCGTTCTTCGCCGATCCGCAGATGATGGCGCGCGGCATTCTCGTCAACGGCCAGGGCCAGCGCTACGTCACCGAAGACACCTACCCCGGCCGGATCGGCCAGGCGACGCTGTTCCATCAGGACAACCAGGCCTTCCTGGTGATCGACGAACAGGCGCACGAGGAAGCCCTCGCGACCGAGACCGCCACCCCGATCTTCCGCACGCCGCCGACGTGGGCCGCCGAGACCGTCGCCGAACTGGAGGCCGACATGGGTCTGCCGGAACTGGCGCTGCAAACGACGGTCGAGGTCTACAACACCTATGCCGCGCAAGGCCGGGACCCGCTGTTTGGCAAGAAACCGGAGTGGCTGCGCCCGCTCACCGGCGCGGTCGCCGCCTTCGACCTGCGGGGCGCCACCGCCGGATTCCCGCTGGGCGGCTTGCGAACCGACCTGGACGCACGGGTGCTGCACGTATCCGGGGAGGCGATCCCGGGCCTGTTCGCAGCCGGCCGTTGTACGGCGGGCATCTGCACCGGCGGCTACGTCAGCGGTGCTTCGCTGGGAGACGGCAGCTTCTACGGACGGCGGGCCGGAATCGCTGCTGCGAAAGGGGAAGTCGAATGACCACACCGTCCACATCGGACCCGGCGCGGATGCGGACCGTACTGGGCCATTTCGCGACCGGCGTCGTGGCGATCACCGGAATCGACCCGGACACCGGCTCACCGGTCGGCCTGGCGGCGAACTCGTTCACCTCGGTGTCGCTCGACCCGCCGCTGGTCGCGTTCTGCGTGGCCGCGACCAGCACGTCGTGGCCGCGAGTGCGCGCCGCGGGCTGCTACGCGATCAGCATCCTGTCCGAATCCCAGGAAGCAGTGTGCCGAAGCCTTGCTGCCCGCGGTGTCGACAAGTTCGCCGGAATCGATTGGACTCCGTCGCCCTCGGGCGCGCCGGTGGTCGCCGATTCCCTGGCGTGGATCGAAGCGGAACTCGACACCGAACACGCGGCGGGCGACCACACGATCGTGGTCTCCCGGGTGCGGCACCTGCACTCGTCGGACCAAGAACCGCTCGTCTTCTTCCGCGGCCGCTACGGACGCCTCACCGTGCCCGCCTGAGAGCGTCCGCTGATCGGGAAAGCCGTCCGACCGGCTCCGATTCCGCTGGCAAAGTCGAGCCATGACCGCCGAATCCGCTCCCGAACTCCGCGAACTCCCCACCGACCACGGCGTCCTGCGCTACCGCGAAGCCGGCGACGGCCCGCCGCTGGTGCTGCTGCACGGTTCCGGCCCCGGCGTGACGGGCTGGCGCAACTTCGGCGCCAACCTGCCGACCTTCGCCCCGCACTACCGCACGATCGTGCTGGAGTTCCCGGGCTTCGGCGTCAGCGATGATTTCGGCGCCGCCCACCCGATGCAGTCCGCCGGCACCGCCGTCCGCGCCTTGCTCGACGGTCTCTCCCTGGACCGCGTGCGCATGATCGGCAATTCAATGGGCGGCTTCGTCGCAACGGACTTCGCCCTCTCGTCCCCCGAACGAGTCGAGCGCTTGGTCACGATCGGCGGCATCGGAACCCCGATCTTCAGCTCGCAACCAGGAGAAGGCATCGTCCGCCTGAGCGAGTTCGTAGAAAACCCGACCCGCGACGCGCTAGTAGCCTGGCTGCGCTCGATGGTCTACGACCAATCCATGGTCACCGAGCAGTTGATCGAGGAACGCTGGACCCAAGCAACAGATCCCGCCACCCTGGAAAACTCCCGCCGCATGTACGGCACCGCAGCCCTGACCGCAATGGCCACCGCCACCCGCAACGCAGACACCCCTGCCTGGGCAAAGCTACGCCACCTAACCACCCCAACCCTCATCACCTGGGGCCGCGACGACCGAGTCAGCCCAGTAGACATGGCCCTACTCCCCATGCGCACCCTCCCAAATGGCGAACTACACATCTTCCCGAACTGCGGCCACTGGGTCATGATCGAACAAAAGACAGCCTGGGAAGCCACCGTCCAAGCCTTCCTCTCCCGCTGACCCTCCGCCACCCCCCGCCACCCCCGCCCGGCCCCTCAATACCCAACTCGCCCACCACGCGGGATCGCGCCGGCGTTTGGGGGCTGCCCGGCGTGACAGGCCGAAGGCCCCTCACGC